>NZ_SWMA01000035.1:0-41187 GCF_005222685.1 Segeticoccus rhizosphaerae | reverse complement strand
AAACATCGCTTGCGTCGTCCCGCATCCGCCGATGGCATCACCCCGCCACGATCTCGAAACCAGGCCCGCCCCTTGGTCGCCGACACGCCCACCACCACCGCGGCCTGCTCAACCGTCAGGCAATCGCGGACCTGAGCCCAGAACCGATACTCCACCTCAACCGGCAACCGCGGACTACCCCGACGAGCACTCATCTGCACACCTCTCAACGCCAGGTGTTGCAGTCACCCCTTGAGGCCAAGGGCCCGGTCAGGGGCCGAAACCGCGCGAAGATTCCGCTCAGGAGTAGGTGCGGAAGCCGCGGCCGACCTTGCGGCCGAGGTAGCCCGCCGTGACCAGCTGCTCGAGCAGCGGCGCCGGGGCGAAGCCGCGCTCGCGAAACTCGAGGTAGAGCTGACGCTGGATCGCCAGTGAGACGTCCAGGCCCACCGCGTCCAGCAGCTCGAAGGGCCCCATCGGGTAGCCGCAGCCGGTCTTCATCGCGGTGTCGATGTCGTCGGCGCTGGCGTAGTGCGCCTCGAGCATCTTGACCGCGTCGCCCAGGTAGGGGAACAGCAGCGCGTTGACGATGAAACCCGCCCGGTCGCCACACGAGACCGGGTGCTTGCCCAGGTCCCGGCAGAAGCCCTGCGCGGTCGCGACCACCTCGTCCGAGGTCGACACGGTGTGCACCACCTCGACCAGCGCCATCACCTGTGCCGGGTTGAAGAAGTGCAACCCGACCACGTCCTGCGGTCGTGTGGTCGCCGCGGCGCACTCGATGACCGGCAGCGAGGAGGTGGTCGTGGCGAGCACCGCCCCGGGCTTGCAGATCTCGTCGAGGTTCTCGAACAGCGCCTGCTTGACCCCGAGGTCCTCCACCACCGCCTCGACCACGAGGTCGACCCCGGCCAGGTCGTCCAGCCGCGCGGTCCCGGTGATCCGGCCGAGCGCCGCCACCCGCTCGTCCTCGGACACCTTGCCGCGCTGCACTCCCTTCTCGAGGCTCTTGGTGACCCCGGCCACCACCTCGTCGACCTTGGCCGCGGAGCGGGCGACGAAGGTTACGTCATACCCGCCCTTGGCGCAGACCTCGACGATGCTGCGAGCCATCACACCGGAACCCACGACGCCCACGGAGGAGATCGGGCGGCCCTGCGCGGCAGCCGCGTCCGCGTCGGGCGTGAGGTGGTCCGGCACGACCTTGCCGCTCCCCGGCTTGTCGTAGGTGTAGAACCCGCGGCCGGTCTTGCGCCCCTTGAGGCCGGCGGTCACCATCTGCTTGAGGATCGGGCTGGGTGCGTGCAGCCGGTCTCGCCCCTGCTTGTACATCGTGTCGCAGATCTCGTATGCCGTGTCGAGGCCGATCAGGTCCATCAGCGCCAATGGACCCATCGGCAGTCCGCAGCCCAGCTTCATCGCGGCGTCGATGTCCTCGCGCGTGGCGTACTTCGCCTCGAACAGCGAGACCGCGTGGTTGAGGTAGCCGAACAGCAGGGCGTTGGCGATGAACCCGGCCTTGTCGCCGATGACCACCGGCATCTTGCCGAGCCGCTCGGCCAGCGCCTTGACGTCCTCGACCACGTCGTCCTCGGTGACGACGGTGCGCACGACCTCGACGAACTTGAGCACGGGCGCCGGGTTGAAGAAGTGCATGCCCACGACCCGGCGCGGGTTCTTGGTGGCCACCGAGATCTCGGTGACCGACAGGCTGGAGGTGTTGGTCGCGAGGATGGCGTCGGGGCCCACGATGTCATCGAGCGTGCTGAAGATCTCGCGCTTGAGGTCGAGGTGCTCCGGCACCGCCTCGACGACCAGGTCGCACCGCGCGAGGTCGGCGAACTCGCTGGTGAAGCGGACGCGCTCCAGCAGGGCGGCCTGGGCGTCCTGCTCCAGCTTGCCGCGCGAGACGGCACGGTCGGTCGACTGCTGCAGGATCGTGCGGCCGCGTTCGGCACCCTCGGGGGTGTTCTCCACCGCGACGACGTCGATGCCGTTGCGGGCGAAGACCTCCACGATGCCGGCACCCATGGTGCCCAAGCCGATCACGCCGACGGTGCTGATCTCTCGAGACATGAGCGCATCCTCTCAGAGGGCCGTCGGCGGGGTTCCGGCGTACCGGCCCCGCGGCCACGCCGGTTAGGGTGGCGCGGTGCGAGTGGTGATAGCGCGGTGCAGCGTCGACTACATCGGCCGTCTGACGGCCCACCTGCCCCTGGCGACCCGGTTGCTGATGGTCAAGGCCGACGGCTCGGTCCTGGTGCACAGCGACGGCGGCTCCTACAAACCGCTGAACTGGATGGCGCCACCGTGCGCGATGGCCGAGGTGGCACCGGACGCAGAGGAGGTCGCCGAGGGCGTCGAGGCGGTCTGGTTGGTGCAGCACGCCAAGTCGGAGGACCACCTGCGGGTGCGGCTGCACGAGGTCCTGCACGACTCCTCGCACGAGCTCGGCATCGACCCGGGCCTGGTCAAGGACGGCGTGGAGGCCCACCTGCAGCGGCTGCTCGCCGAGCACATCCACACCCTCGGCGACGGCTACACCCTGGTGCGGCGGGAGTACATGACGGCGATCGGGCCGGTCGACATCCTGTGCAAGGACGGCTCGGGAGCGAGCGTGGCCGTCGAGATCAAGCGTCGAGGTGAGATCGACGGCGTCGAGCAGCTGACCCGCTACCTCGAGCTGATGAACCGCGACCCGCACCTGACCGCGGGAGGGCCGGTCACCGGGGTGTTCGCCGCGCAGGTGATCAGGCCGCAGGCCCGCACCCTCGCCACCGACCGCGGCATCCGCTGCGTCACCCTCGACTACGACGCCCTCAAGGGGATCGACGACGTGGAGTCGCGCCTCTTCTGACCCACCACGGCGCCGATCTCCGGGACAGGGCCCGGGCGCAGGGCGCCGGGAGCGCAACAACGATCCGCACGGGGCGGGAGTGGTCAGCGGGGGCCGGCCTCGGCACAATCGAGCCATGAGCCGACGCGCGGCCGTGGCCGCCACCAACCCGCTGGCTGCCCAGGCCGGTCTGGACCTCGTGCACGGCGGGGGCACTGCGGTGGATGCCGCGATCGCCGCGATGACGGTGTCGTTCGCGACCGAACCCGGCATCGTCAGCCCGATGGCGGGCGCCTACGTCGCCGTCTGGCCGGTCGACGGCGACCCGGTGGTGGTGGACGGCAACGTCGAGATGCCCGGACGGGGTATGCCGTCCGAGGCCTTCGGTCGCGGGGTGCGCGAGATCCACACCGACTACGGCGGCGGCATCACGGTCGGAGCCGGTCACGGATCCGTCGCCACACCAGGGGCGTTCGCCGCTTTCGAGCTGGCCCACGAGCGCTACGGCGGGGCGCCGTGGCGGGAGCTGATGGCTCCTGCGATCCGCGCGCTGCGGACGGGGTTCCCCGTGGGGGCCGCGGCGGCGAGCTACCTCCAGCTGGTGCACGACTCGCTCTTCGGGTGGGACGAGCAGACGCGGGCGGCGGTGACCGGGCCGGGCGGCGGGCCGGCCCGCGCCGGGGACCTCCTGGTGCTGCCCGACCTTGCCGACAGCCTCGAGCAGGTCGCGAGTCAGGGAGCCACGGTCCTCTACTCCGGCGACCTCGGCGCGGCGCTGGTCGCCGACATGCGCGACAGGGGCGGCCTGATCACGCGGGACGACCTCACGGCATACGAGGCGGTGATCCGTCCGGCGCTGACCTCCACGTTCGGCGACTGGACGGTGGCGACCAACCCACCTCCCTCGATCGGCGGGCCGGTCCTCACCGCGCTGCTGCGGCTGCTGGCCGACCGGCCCGGCGGCGCGGCCGACGCGCGCGCCCTGATCGAGGTCCAACGCGCGGTGCTCGGCTACCGGATCTCCACCATCGACCCGGTCCCCGACCTCGCAGTCGCGGGCCGGGAGCTACTCGACACGATCGAGGCGCACGGGTTGGCCGGGTTGCCGACCTCGGCCTCGACGGCCCACGTGTCGGTGATGGACAGCGATGGGCTGGCCTGCGCGATCACGGCTTCCGCGGGATATGGCTCCGGCGCGACCGTGCCCGGCACCGGACTGATGCTCAACAACTCGCTCGGTGAGCCGGAGCTCAACCGGCGCGGCCTGCACGCGCTGTCGCCCGGCACGCGGCTGGCGTCCAACATGGCGCCCACCGTCGCGGCGCACCGGGACGGGGAGCGGTTGGCCATCGGCACGCCGGGAGCCGACCGGATCACGACGGCCCTGATGCAGGTGCTCGGCCGCCACTGCCAGGGGGGCGAGGGGCTGCAGGAGGCGATCGACGCGCCCCGCCTGCACGTGCACCACCTGCCGGACGGCTCCGTGCGGGTCGAGTACGAGGCCGACCCCGGGCTGGCGGCCCAGGTCGAGGCCAGCGGCCTGCCGGGGGTCGAGCACGACCGGCACGCGATGTTCTTCGGCGGGGTCGGCGCGGCGGTCACGAGCAGCGACGGTGCGCTCGCCGCGGCCGCCGACCCGCGCCGTGAGGCCGCCACCGCCCTCGGCTGAGCGCGCCACCGGCGGCACCGGGAAGCACCCTTTCCGTCGCCCGACCCGCTGCGGCGAGGAGGTGTCCCCCGAAAGACCGGCCCGGCGGACAGAAGCGGCGCCGGAAGCACGGTCGGGAGCAGGTCAGACGGGCGCCGCGTCGTCGGCGGCCGGCCACGAGTCGAGCCGCCACCCGTCGGCGTCCACGTCGACCCGCACCGGCACGCAGGGTGGCAGACGGTGCCCGTCCGCCAGATCGGCCCGCACGTTGCCGGAAAGCATCGGGATCACGAGCGACATCACGTCGCCGTGGCTGAAGACCAGCACGTCCTCGCCACGGTGCAGGTCCGCGATCTCCTCCACCGCCGCCTGAAACCGCGCGACCGCCGCCGGCTCACCCTCGGCTGGGTCCAGCCCCTGCAGGCCGTCCACGACCCGCGACGCCACGTCGAGGTCCGCGGCCGCTGCCTGTGCCGACGCCGAGGCCGCCGGGTCGGGGCTCGAGCAGACAGTCGAGATCCGGACGGGCCGAAGCTGCTCCGCGAGCTCGCGCACCTGGCGCACGCCCTCGACGGTCAGTGGTGCGCCCGCAGCCGACGACCTCTCGCTCGCGGCGAGGTCCGCCTCTCCGTGCCGCGCGATGAACAGCCGCGCCGCACACTGCAGGTCACTCACCCCTTCACTGTATGCCGCCCTCCCCCGCCCGGGTGGACCGTGCCGCCCGCCGACGGCCCGGTGATGGGACCATCGGCGGATGAACCTGTTGCGAGTCCGCACCGAGGCCGAGCTCCGCGCGAGCGGCTGCATCAAGTGGTCGGAGGCGCCGGCTGACGTCCTGCCGGCGTGGGTCGCCGAGATGGACTTCGCGGTCGCCGAGCCCATCACCGCAGCCCTGCATGAGGCGGTGGACGGCGGCTGCCTCGGCTACGGTCCTGCGGACGCGACGACCGGCGTCGGCGAGGCACTGGCGAACTTCGCGTCGGCACAGTGGGACTGGGCGTTCGACCCCCGACGGGTGGTGCTGGCCGGCGACGTCGTCGACGCGATCTCCCGAGTCCTCGCCACTCTCGCCGAGGAGGGCCCGGTCATCGTGCCGACCCCCGCCTATCCGCCGTTCCTGACCGTCGTGGGGCACGCGGGCCGCCGCCTGGTCACCGTGCCGATCGACCCGGACGCCGTCGAGGCCACCCACGACCTCGTCGGCATCGAGCGCGAGCTGCGCGCCGGCGCGCGCACGATCGTGCTCTGCAACCCGCACAACCCGTGGGGCCGCTCCTTCCCCAGGGAGGAGCTGGAGGCGCTGCGTGACGTCGCGGAGGCGCACGGAGCGCTGGTCATCAGCGACGAGATCCACGCGCCCCTCACCCTGCCCGGGGCCACCCATGTGCCGTATGCCGCGGTGGCCACTCCCGGGGCCCGCGTCGTGACCGTGACGTCGGCCACCAAGACGTGGAACATGCCGGGCGTCAAGTGCGCGCAGATCGTGTGCGGCAGCGCCGAGGATGCGCAACGGCTGAGGGACTACCCGATGCACCCGGGCCAGTCGTCGCTCGGGGCGGTGGCCAGCCGCGCGGCATACGAGC
This sequence comes from Segeticoccus rhizosphaerae, assembly GCF_005222685.1. Taxonomy (NCBI): domain Bacteria; kingdom Bacillati; phylum Actinomycetota; class Actinomycetes; order Micrococcales; family Intrasporangiaceae; genus Segeticoccus; species Segeticoccus rhizosphaerae. The sequence goes on along the minus strand of NZ_SWMA01000035.1, from coordinate 35,141 downwards.
TGGGCGGCCCCTGGCGGGCGGCGCTGCTCGACCAGCTCGACGCCAACCGGACCCTCTTCACCGAGCTGGTGTCCGGGCGGCTGCCACGCGCCCGGATGCGCCCGCTCGAGGCGACCTACCTGGCCTTCCTCGACGCTCGCGCCTACGGGCTGGCGTCCCCCGGCGAGGCCGCGCTCGAGCGCGGGCGGGTCTGGGTCGACCACCGGCCATGGGGGCCTGGGGGCGAGGGGCACGTCCGCGTCAACCTCGCCACCTCGCCGGAACGCATCGAGCAGATCGTCGAGCGCCTGGCGGCCGCGTGGGAGCGCTGAGACCCTGTCGGGACCGCACTGCCGGCGGGCCCGGCGAGCACGCGAAGATCACGCGCCCGTACCGGCGCTGCTCCTCCTGGCGCCACGCTCGCCGGTAGCCAGGAACCGCCTCTTCAGTACCTGTCCAGGTCGCCGGCTGCCTCGGCGGCGTGGAGCGGCTCGAGCCCGTGGGCGGCACGCACCACCGCGACGATCCGGGACATGATCGCGGTGAGCCCGAAGTCCTTGGGGGTGAACACGGCTGCCACGCCCGCCGCCTCGAGCCGGGCGCAGTCCGCCTCGGGGATGATCCCGCCGACCACGACCGGGACGTCGCCGGCCCCGGCCGCCGCGAGGCCCTCGACCACCTGGGGCACGAGCACGAGGTGGGAACCGGAGAGCACCGACAGGCCGACGCAGTGCACGTCCTCGGCGACCGCCGCCGCGACCAAGCGGTCCGGCGTCACGCGGATGCCCTCGTAGACCACCTCAAAGCCGACGTCACGGGCACGCACGGCGACCTGCTCGGCACCGTTGCTGTGGCCGTCGAGCCCCGGCTTGCCGACCAGCAGCCGCAACCGGGTCCCGAGCTCCTCACCGGTCCGGCGGACCATCTCGCGGACGGCGGCCAGCTCGGCGGCTGCCCTGCCCGGCCCTGAATCCGGCTCCTCTCCCCCGGTCACCCCACCGCCGGCGACGGTGCCCCCGACCCCGGTGGGCGCCCGGAACTCGCCGAACACCTCGCGCAGCGCGCCTGCCCACTCACCGGTGGTGATGCCCGCCCGTGCGCACTCGAGCGAGGCCGCCATCAGGTTGGCGTTCGAGCCGGCGTCGGTGCGCAGCCGAGCCAGGGCTGCGGCCGCTCGCCGGCCGCCGTCGTCGGCGTCCCGCTCGGTGCGCCACCGCTGCACCGCACGCACCGCGTCACCCTCGACGCCTTCGTCCACGGTCTGGATCGCCGCCTGCAGGTCCGCTGTCAGCGGGTTCGGCTCGGTGGTCTCGAAGCGGTTGACGCCCACGACAACATCCTCACCGGACTCCACCCGAGCCCGCCGGCGCGCGTGCGAGGCCACCAGCGCCGACTTCATGTAGCCGGACTCGACGGCCGCCACGGCGCCGCCCTGCTGCTCGACCCGTGAGATCTCGGCGCGCGCTCCCTCCAGCAGTGCCGCGACCTTCGCCTCGACGACCACCGAGCCGGCGAAGAGGTCCTCGTGCTCGAGCAGGTCCGACTCGAAGGCGAGCACCTGCTGCATCCGCAGGGACCACTGCTGGTCCCAGGGTCGGGGCAGCCCGAGCGCCTCGTTCCAGGCCGGCAGCTGCACGGCCCGGGCCCGCGCATCCTTGCTCAGGGTGACGCCCAGCATCTCGAGCACGATCCGCTGGACGTTGTTCTCCGGTTGGGCCTCGGTGAGCCCCAGCGAGTTGACCTGCACGCCGTAACGGAACCGTCGCTGCCGAGGATCGTGCACGCCATACCGCTGCAGGGTCAGCTCGTCCCACAGCGCGACGAACGCCCGCATCTTGCACAGCTCCTCGACGAAGCGCACGCCCGAGTTGACGAAGAAGGAGATCCGCGAGACCACGTCGCCGAACCGCTCCGGCGGCACCTGGCCGCTGTCGCGCACCGCGTCGAGGACGGCGACGGCGGTGCACATCGCGTAGGCGATCTCCTGCACCGGCGTCGCGCCGGCCTCCTGCAGGTGGTAGCTGCAGATGTTGACCGGGTTCCACTTCGGTAGCTCGGCGACGGTGTAGGCGACGAGGTCGGTGGTCAGCCGCAGCGAGGGTTCGGGCGGGAAGACGTAGGTGCCGCGGGAGAGGTACTCCTTGATGATGTCGTTCTGCGTGGTGCCCGTGAGGCTCCGCACCGCGGCGACCGGGTCGGCGCCCTCCGCGAGCGCCTGCTCCTCCGCGACCACCTGGTAGAGCGCGAGCAGCCACAGCGCCGGCGCGTTGATGGTCATCGAGGTGTTCATCCGTGCCAGCGGGATGCCTTCGAACAGCGCGCGCATGTCACCGACGTGCGAGATCGGCACCCCGACCTTGCCCACCTCGCCGCGGGCCAGCGGGTGGTCGGGGTCGTAGCCGGTCTGCGTGGGCAGGTCGAAGGCCACCGACAGGCCGGTCTGGCCCTTGGCCAGGTTGCGGCGGTAGAGGTCGTTGCTGGCCACGGGACTGGAGTGTCCGGCATACGTGCGCATCACCCAGGGTGCGTCCCGGCTGGGGCGCGGTGGTGCGGACGGCACGGCGGGCGCCGCGGTCGGTGGCACTGCGTGGTCGGCCATGCAGGGAACCTAGCCGCGTGGGCGCCGCAGCGGGAGGGCTGCACGAGGTGAGAGGCACCACAGAGTTCTGGCCGCAGCCCCTGCGCGGCAGCACCGCTGCGCTGAAGTTCTCTGCGGGCAGCTGCGTTCAGACGGCGAGCGGGTTGGCCCCGTAGGCGTCGTCCAGAGTGGGCCGGGCCAGCACCCGCGTCAGGCGCGTGGCGCGCAGCAGCCGCTCGAGCCGTGGGGACGCGTCGGCGATGACCAGGCGGCGCCCCGCGCGGCGGGCACGGTGGTGCACGCCCACGATGACGCCCAGACCCGTCGCGTCACAGACCTCCGCGCCCGCGAGGTGGATGAGCAGGTCGCCCTCGCCGCGGTCGACGATGTCGTGCAACGCGATCCGGACGTCGGCCACGGTGCGCACGTCGAGCCGGCCCGTGACCGTCACGATCCTGCCGGGCGAGTCCTCCGCCACATCGGCCGGCTGCGGCACCCCTGCGGTGTGAGCCATCACGATCCCCTTCGTCCGCCGAACCGGGTCATGACTATTGACTCCCACGGACGGCAAAAGGTTGGGCAAGCCGAGGTAACAATCACGTCACATGCCCTCGTCCGCCCCTGCGACGAGGCGCTCGGGCAGGTCTGGGAGCATCAGGCATGGTCATCCTCAACCGCATCTACACCCGCACCGGCGACGACGGCACCACCGCGTTGGGCGACTTCAGCCGCACCAGCAAGACCGATCCGCGACTGGTGGCCTACGCCGACACCGACGAGGCCAACACCGCGATCGGCGTCGCCGTGACCTGCGGTGAACTGCGCGAGGACGTCCGCACGACGCTGCGGCGGGTCCAGAACGACCTGTTCGACGTCGGAGCCGACCTGTGCACGCCCCTCGCGGCCTCCTACGACCACCCACCCCTGCGGGTGCAGGCGGAGTGGGTCGACGAGCTCGAGGCCGACTGCGACCGCTACAACGAGGAGCTCGACAAGCTGCGCTCCTTCATCCTGCCCGGCGGCACCCCCGGCGCCGCTTATCTGCACGTGGCCCGCACCGTCACGCGGCGCGCCGAGCGCGCCACCTGGCAGGCACTGGAGGCGTATGGCGATCAGCCGGCTGCCGCTCCGCCCGAGGGTGAGAAGCAGCGCGGCGTGGGCGGGGTGAACCCCCTGACGGCGAAGTACCTCAACCGGCTGTCCGACCTGCTGTTCATCCTCGGCCGGGTGGCCAACGTGGACGCGGGCGGTGACGTGCTCTGGGTGCCGGGCGGCGGCCGCGAGCAGGCTCCCGACAAGAAGCGCTCCTGACCGAACGCAAGACACCCTCACCTCCGTGAGGAATCTTCGCGAGGTTCGGTGCCCTGTCAGTGGCCGGAACCTCGCAATGATTCCGGGTCCGCTGGGCGGGATGGTCAGGCGACGTTGACGTTGAGGCCGGGCGGTGACGACTCCACCCACGCCCGCAACGCGGTGTAGGCACCGGGAGCGAGCGCGACCTCGAAGGAACGGCCGCGGTACCGGCACGCGACCCCCACCGCGTCGGGGATCAGGCCGATCCGCTCACGCCCCTGGAGGCCGTGCGGTGTGTCGAGCTGCAGCTCGGCCCTGGCCCACTGGGCGCGGGCCCGGACCGTGAAGCCACCGAGGCGAAACCAGTCCAGCCGGGTCGTGCCGTAGCGCGCCATCCCGACCTTCCAACGGCTCTCACCGGGCAGGCGGACAGCGCACAGCACCAAGGGCTTGCCGCGGCCGATGGCGCGGCGGCGCAGGAAGGTCAGGACCAGGAAGAGCAGGAGCAGCACGACGAGCGCGCCGACGAGCACCTCAGCGGAGAGGAGCACGTCCGGCAGCATCGTGACCTCAACCGGAGAACGAGGAGGTGTCGACGGTCTCGGCAACGACGGTCACGCGGTCGTGGTCGACCGACAGGAACCCACTGTCGATGGTGACGCTCTGGCGCTGCCCGCCCGTGGTGTCGATCCGGATGTCGCCGGTGACGAGGACGCCCAGGAGCGGAGTGTGCCCCGGCAGGATTCCGAGGTCCCCGTCGACGCTGCGTGCGCTCACCTTGGCCGCGTCGCCCTCCCAGACCTTGCGGTCGGCGGCGACCAGCTCGACGTGCAACTCACTCACAGGAGATTCCTCCGCTCGAAACGTATTCAGCCAGTCTATCGGCAGTTGCCGCCCGCTCTGACCACGACCGGGTTGGCGGAAGGCCGGCCACCCGCTGGGTGACCGGCCTTCGGCACGGGATCAGTCCTTCTCGAGCTCCGCGGCCTGGCGCTCGACGTCCTCGAGGCCACCGCACATGAAGAACGCCTGCTCGGGCACGTGGTCGTAGTCGCCGTCCGCGATCTTGGTGAAGCCCTCGATCGTCTCCGACAGCGGGACCGTCGAGCCCTCGATGCCGGTGAACTGCTTGGCGACGTAGGTGTTCTGCGACAGGAACCGCTGGATCCGGCGGGCCCGGTTGACCAGGACCTTGTCCTCCTCGGGGAGCTCGTCGATACCGAGGATCGCGATGATGTCCTGCAGCTCCTTGTTGCGCTGCAGGATCGACTTGATCCGCACCGCGGTGTCGTAGTGCTCCTTGCTGATGTAGCGCGGGTCCAGGATGCGCGACGTGGAGGTCAGCGGGTCCACGGCCGGGTAGATGCCCATCGACGCGATGTCACGCGACAGCTCCGTGGTCGCGTCGAGGTGGGCGAACACGCTCGCCGGCGCCGGGTCGGTGTAGTCGTCCGCGGGCACGTAGATCGCCTGCATCGAGGTGATGGAGTGGCCACGCGTCGAGGTGATCCGCTCCTGCAGCACGCCCATCTCGTCGGCCAGGGTCGGCTGGTAGCCGACCGCGGACGGCATACGTCCGAGCAGCGTGGAGACCTCGGAGCCGGCCTGGGTGAACCGGAAGATGTTGTCGATGAACAGCAGCACGTCCTGGTTCTGGACGTCGCGGAAGTACTCGGCCATGGTCAGGGCCGACAGCGCGACACGAAGACGCGTGCCCGGAGGCTCGTCCATCTGGCCGAAGACGAGGGCGGTCTGGCCGAGGACGCCTGCCTCCTCCATCTCCTTGATGAGGTCGTTGCCCTCGCGGGTCCGCTCGCCGACGCCGGCGAACACCGACACACCACCGTGGTCCTTGGCGACGCGGGCGATCATCTCCTGGATGAGCACCGTCTTGCCCACGCCGGCACCGCCGAACAGGCCGATCTTGCCGCCGTTGACGTAGGGGGTCAGCAGGTCGATGACCTTGATGCCGGTCTCGAACATGCTCGTCTTGGACTCGAGCTGGTCGAAGGCCGGGGCCTTGCGGTGGATGCCCCAGCGCTCCTTGATGTCCAGCGGCTCGTCGGTGTCGAGGCAGTGGCCGGTCGCGTTGAACACATGGCCCAGGGTGCCGTCACCCACGGGCACGGAGATCGGCCCGCCGGTGTCCTGCACGGGTGCGCCGCGGACGACACCATCGGTCGGCTGCAGCGAGACGGCACGGACCATGTTGTCACCGATGTGCTGGGCGACCTCGAGGTTCAGGAGGTGCTTCTCGCCCCCGAGCTCGACCTCGGTGGTGAGCAGGTTGTACTGCTCCGGCATGGCGTCGACGGGGAACTCCACGTCGACGACCGGGCCGATGATGCGCGAGACCCGGCCGACGCCGCCCTCGCTCGGGGCTGCGCCCGGGGAGTTCTCGGTCACTGTGGCAGTCATGTTGTGTCCTTCTTACTTGGCGTCCGCGAGGGCGCTGGCGCCGCCCACGATTTCGCTGATCTCTTGGGTGATCTCGGCCTGACGGGCCTGGTTGGCCAGCCGGGTGTAGGTCTTGATGAGCTCCTCGGCGTTGTCCGTCGCCGACTTCATCGCGCGCTGGCGCGCGGCCAGCTCGGAGGCCGCCGACTGCAGCAACGCGTTGAACAACCGCGAGGTGACGTACTTCGGCAGCAGCGCGTCGAGCACCTCGGAGGCGTTCGGCTCGAACTCGTAGAGCGGCAGCACCTCGTCGGGCGCCGGCGCCTCCGTGCCCTCGACGACCTCCAGCGGCAGCAGCCGCACGACCGTCGGCTCCTGCGTGACCATGCTCTTGAACCGGGTGAAGACGACGTGGAGCTCGTCCACCCCACCCTCCTCGGAGCCGGCGATGAAGTCGCCTGTGACCCGCTCGCCGATCTCGCGGGCCGCGTCGAACGTCGGGCGGTCGGTGAAGCCGGTCCAATCCGCGGCATACTCCCGCTTGCGGAACTTGTAGTAGCTGACCGCCTTGCGACCGACGAGGTAGGGGACGACCTCCTTGCCCTCGCTCTTGAGCTTGGCGATCAGCTCGGCGCTCTCCTTGATCGCCGAGACCGAGTAGGCCCCGGCCAGACCGCGGTCGCTGGTCATGATGACCACGCCGGCCCGCTTGACGTCCGGCCGCTCGGTGGTGAGCGGGTGGTCGACGTCGGAGAAGGTGGCCACCGCGGACACCGCACGAGTGAGGGCCAGGGCGTATGGCGTGGACTCGGCGACGTACTGGCGCGCCTTGGTCACCCGGGATGCCGCGACCAACTCCATCGCGCGCGTGATCTTCTTGATCGACCCGACGGACTTGATGCGCTCCCGGTAGACGCGAATCTGCGCTCCCATGGGCTTCCGCCTCTCCTTGCTTCTAGCGTGTCAGAACTGGCTGTGGACCGGTGGATCAGCGCTGCTGCTTGACGATCTGGGCCTGGTCGATCTGGTCCTCGGTCATCTCGTCGTGCTGCTCCGAACCGGCCTGGACGCCGCCGTCCTCGGCCGCCACGAACTGCTCCTTGAAGGAGGCGATGGCCTCCTCGAGCGACTTCTCCGTGTCGTCCTCGAGCTTCTTCGTCTCGCGGATGGAGTCGTAGATGCCCGACTTCTCGCGACGGATGAAGTCGAGGAACTCTGCCTCGAACCGGCTGACGTCCTCCACGGCCAGGTCGTCGAGGTGACCGGTGGTGCCGGTCCAGATCACGACGACCTCCTCCTCGACCTTGAGCGGCGAGGCCTGCGGCTGCTTGAGCAGCTCGACCAGGCGGGCGCCCCGCTCGAGCTGGTTGCGGGACGCGGCATCGAGGTCGGACGCGAACATCGCGAACGCCTCCATCGCGCGGAACTGCGCCAGGTCGAGCTTGAGCCGGCCGGAGACCTGCTTCATCGCCTTGATCTGGGCGTCGCCACCGACTCGCGAGACGGACACACCCACGTCGATGGCGGGGCGCACGTTGGAGTTGAACAGGTCGGCCTGCAGGTAGATCTGGCCGTCGGTGATCGAGATGACGTTGGTCGGGATGTAGGCCGACACGTCGCCCGCCTTGGTCTCGATGATCGGCAGCCCGGTCATCGAGCCGGCTCCCAGCTCGTCAGAGAGCTTGGCGCAGCGCTCGAGCAGACGGGAGTGCAGGTAGAAGACGTCACCGGGGTAGGCCTCGCGGCCCGGCGGACGACGCAGCAGCAGGGAGACGGCGCGATAGGCCTCGGCCTGCTTGGACAGGTCGTCGAAGACGATGAGGACGTGCTTGCCCTGGTACATCCAGTGCTGGCCGATGGCCGAACCGGTGTAGGGGGCGAGGTACTTGAAGCCGGCCGAGTCGGACGCCGGGGCGGCGACGATCGTCGTGTACTCCAGGGCACCGGCGGCCTCGAGGTCACCGCGCACCGAGGCGATGGTCGAGTTCTTCTGGCCGATCGCGACGTAGATGCAGCGGACCTGCCTGTCCGGGTCGCCGGAGTCCCAGTTCTCCTTCTGGTTGATGATCGTGTCGACCGCGACGGTGGTCTTGCCGGTCTGGCGGTCGCCGATGATCAGCTGCCGCTGGCCCCGGCCGATCGGGATCATCGAGTCGATGGCCTTGATGCCGGTCTGCAGCGGCTCGTGCACTGACTTGCGTGCCATGACGCCGGGAGCCTGCAGCTCCAGGGCGCGGCGGGTCTCGGCCTCGATGTCGCCGAGGCCGTCGATCGGGTGGCCGAGCGGGTCCACCACGCGACCCATGAAGGCGTCACCGACGGGCGCGGAGAGGACCTCGCCGGTGCGCTTGACCTCCTGGCCCTCCTCGATGTCGTCGAAGGCACCGAGCACCACGACGCCGATCTCGTGGACGTCGAGGTTGAGCGCGAGACCCAGGGTCCCGTCCTCGAACTCGAGCAGCTCGTTGGTCATGCACGACGGCAGACCCTCGACGTGGGCGATGCCGTCACCGGCGTCGGTCACTCGGCCGACCTCTTCGCGGGAGGCCGCGCCGGGCTCGTAGGACTGAACGAAGTCGTTCAGTGCGTCCCGGATCTCCTCCGGACGGATCGTGAGCTCCGTCATCATCTTCTCCTCGTGTGCGGCCCGTTCTTGTCCGGACCGAAGCTGTGGGTGGTGTGCTGCTCTGCTGCTCTGCTGCCTGGGGTGGAAGTCGGTATGCCGTGTGGTCGGTCGTGGTGCGTTTTCCGTCAGCCGCGGTCAGCCGATGAGTTTGCGCTTGGCCTCGTCGAGCCGGCGGGCAATCGTGCCGTCGACGACCTCGTCGCCGATCTGGATCCGCAGCCCGCCGAGGACCTCGGGGTCCACGATGACGTTGGCCAGCACCTGCTTCTCGTACATCGACGACAGCGCCGCCGTCAGGCGGTCACGCTGTGCGTCGTCGAGCGGCGCGGCGGAGATGATCGTGGCGGTCAGCTGCTCGCGGCGACGGGCGGCGATGGCCAGGTAGGACTCGAGGACCCGGTCGAACCGGCGACCCCGCGGTGCGAGCACCGCCTGGCGCGCGAGTCGCACGGTCTCGTCACTGGCCTTCCCCTCCAGCAACGAGCTGACCAGCTGCGCCTTGGCGGTGCGGCCGGCGTGCCGGTCGGTCAGCGCGTCGCGCAGGCCGGGGTTGCCGGCCACCACCCGTCCGAAGCGGAAGAGCTCGTCCTCGACGGAGTCGAGGCGACCGCCTGCCTCGGCCATGGCCATGACCGTCTCGACCGCGAGCTCCTCGGTCGTGTCGGACAGGTCACGCTCGGACGACCAGCGACCGGAGACCGCGACCCCGACCAGGTTGCCGGTGGCCTCCCCGACCTTGCCGCCGAAGAGGCGGGCGGCAAGGTCGCGCTTGACCTGCGGCTCGCGCGACGGGTCCGCAAGCGCCCGACGCAGCGCGGCACTCGAGTCGAGGGCGCCGGTGACGGCGAACAGCTCCTCGGCCAGGACCGACCAGTCCACGCCCGGCTGCTGCAGGGTCTCGGCCAGCGCCTTGCGCGCTGCCGCCGCTGCCCCTCGCGATGAACCCTGCATCAGGACTCCTCGGCCGGCACGGCTCCGACGGCCTCGGGCTTGACGTCCCCCGACTCCAACTCGGCCAGGAACCGGTCGACGATCCCCTTCTGGCGGGCCTCGTCGTGCAGCGACTCACCCACGATGCGGCTGGCCAGGTCGGTCGAGATCCGGCCCACCTCTCCACGCAGCGACACGATCGCCTGCTGGCGCTCGGCCTCGATCTGCTTCTTCGCCGACTCGGTGATGCGGGTGGCCTCGGTCTGGGCCTGGGCCCGCATCTCGGTCAGGATGTTGGCGCCCTGCTCGCGCGCCTCCTCGCGGATGCGTGCGGCCTCCGACCTGGCCTCCGCCAGCTGTGCCTGGTACTGCTCGAGGGCAGCCTGGGCCTCCTGCTGGGCCTCCTCCGCCTTGTGCATGCCGCCCTCGATGGCGGCCGTGCGGTCGGCGTAGGCCTTCTCGAGATTGGGCACGACGTACTTCTTGACGGCCCAGTAGAAGATGCCGAAGAAGACGAACCCGACGATGAGCTCACCCCAGGCCGGCAGGATCGGCGAGGCGTTCGCCATGTCGCTGGCCGGCGCGAGCGCGGGAACGCTGGCGAGTGCGTGCACGAGATTCTCCTAGTGCTGTGGTGCCGTTGCTGTCGGAAGAGCGGTGGTCAGGAGATGAAGTAGAGCACCAGACCGAAGATGGCGAGGGCCTCGGCGAAGGCGAAGCCGAGGATGGCGATCGACTGCAGCATGCCGCGGGCCTCGGGCTGGCGCGCGACGCCGTTGATGAAGGCGGCGAAGATCAGGCCGATGCCGATGCCGGGACCGATGGCGGACAGGCCGTAACCGATGATGGCGATGTTGCCGGTCATGAGTGTCGTCCTCTTTCTGGGGGCGTTCCGCGCGACACGGCGTCGAACGGAGGTCTCTGGTTGGGGCTATGAAGTTGTGTGGCAGCCGACCGGGTGGCCGGGAGCGGTCTCAGTGCTCGTCGGCCAGCGAGGTGGCGATGTAGGACGCGGCGAGCAGGGTGAAGATGTAGGCCTGAACGACCTCGATCAGGGCCTCGAACACGGTCATGATGAAGGCGAGCAGGAAGGTCGGCACGGAGATGACCTTCAGGCCGATCCCCCCGTGCAGCAGCATGTACTCGCCACCGGTGATGAAGACCAGCAGCAGCATGTGGCCGGCCAGCATGTTGCCGAAGATTCGCATCGCCAGCGTGAGCGGGCGGGTCACGAAGAAGGAGAAGGTCTCCAGCACCAGGACCATCGGCACGATCCAGGCCGGCAGGCCGCTCGGCACGAAGGATCCGAAGTAGCCCCTGAGCCCGTGCTTCTTGATCCCGATGTAGTGGTAGATGACGTAGACGATCGCGGTCAGCGCGATCGGGAAGCCGATCCGGCTGATCGTGGGGAACTGGAACGGCGGGATGACCCCGAACAGGTTGTTGACCAGCAGGATCGCGAACAGGGAGAACAGGAACGGGACGTACTTGAGGAACTCCTTGCTGCCGATCATGTCCCGGGCGATGCCGTTGCGAGTCGTGTTGTAGAACATCTCGGTGAGGAACTGGCCCTTGCCGGGCACGATCGCCGCCTTGCGCGTGGTGGCGATGAACCACCACGACAGGGCGACGACCGAGATGATCCACAGCAGCATCGGCCGGGTGAACGCCCAGGTGCCGGAGCCGATCAGCGGCTGCCAGAAGTCCTGGGGGCCCGGCGGCTCAAATCCTTCTCCCCCGCCCGAGGCGAGCAGGACGCCGGTCGGGGCGAGCATGGTGATGCTCACGAAGTCTCCTCGATGTTCGTCGTTGGACACAGGGGGCGGGCGACCGGCAGGGGAAGGATCGGAACGCGGCCACCAACGTGGCACACGCGCGCGTGCTCCCGCAAAGTCAGTGCGTACTGTACCGGACCCAGATCAGGTAGAGCGCCAGCACCATCCCCCCGACCACCCCGACGGGCAGCAGGAACGCGGTGTGCAGGAAGTGGTCGAGCAGCCAGCCGATCCCGCCGAAGACGACGGGCCCGGAGATGACCAGCGCCAGCGCGTCGATCTCGCGGGTCGGCTCCATCCCGGGGTAGCCCGCGTCGGGGTCCGGCGGTCCCGGTCGCTCGGGCTCCTCCCCGGGCGGCTTCGGGGGTCCCTGGTCGCTCATGGTGTCCTCCTCGCACGAACCGCATCAGGCCTCCTCACGAGAGGGGCCGGCCGCGTCCGCTGCTGCGGGCTCGTCATACACCGTCTGTCGCATCCGCAGGTAGGCGCGCGCCTGGAAGACCTGCCAGACCAGCGTGACGACCAGGATCGTGATGCCGCACGCGAGGCCGTCCAGCCAGGTCACGTCGCGCATGGCGATGATGATGATCCCCATGAAGATGACCTGGCCGAGGTAGACCGCCATCGCGCCCGCGAACACCGAGATCGGGTTCGCGTTGACCATCATCGTCATGAGCTTGAGGCCGACCCCGAAGAAGACCAGGGCGATCGCCGCGCCGAAGAGCGCGCCCTCCGCGCCCCGCAGGTCCCGCAGCACCCAGAAGACCACGACGGTGACCACCGAGGCGATCACGCTGGGCACGAAGGCACCACGCAGCATGGCCGCGAAGGGGGCTGCCGGAGCGGCAGTGGTGGAGCCTGCGGATGTTCTGGTCACGGTCTGCACTCAATCAGTCGGAGTCGTCGGGCCGCTGGTCGGCGTCCGACCGAAGGGCTTTTTCGAACGCTTGTGAAAGTTATCACAAGCGCTCGCTCGGATGCCACTTCGGCAGTCCCAGGGTGAGTGCCAGGGCGGCCACGACCAGCACGCCGATGGCCACGAAGACCACCCAGCCGGTCACGAAGGCGAACGAGACGGCCCCCATGGCGACGATGCCCGACCACAGGTAGAGCAGCAGCACCGCGCGGCGGTGGGTGTGCCCGATCGCGAGCATCCGGTGGTGCAGGTGCAGCGCGTCCGGCTGCCAGGGCTTCTGCCCGGCCCGCAGCCGGCGGATCACCGCGAGCATCCCGTCCAGCAGCGGCAGCGCCAGGATCGCCAGCGGGAGCACGATCGGCAGCAGGTAGGCCGCGGTGGAGGAGGTGGCGCCCACGTTGGTCGACGGGTCGATCGTGCCCGTCATCGAGATCGTGGCGGCGGCGAGCAGGAGGCCGAGCAGGAGGGCCCCCGCGTCGCCCATGAACAGCCGAGCGGGATGGAAGTTGTGCGGCAGGAAGCCGATGCAGCACCCGATGATCGCGGCCGTGATGAAGGTCGCCGTCGAGAAGACGTTCGGCGGGTCGTAGGTGCGCGACAACAGGTAGGACCAGGCGAAGAACGCGAGGGCGGAGATGCCGACGATGCCGGCCGCCAGGCCGTCCAGCCCGTCGACGAGGTTCACCGCGTTCGTCGAGATCACGACGATGATGATGGTGAGGGTCACCAGGATCGGCGCCGGCAGGACGGTCACCCCGCCGAGCGGCAGCGACAGCAGCTGGACGCCGCCGAAGGCCATGATGCCCGCGGCGATCATCTGGCCCGCGATCTTGGTCAGCCAGTCGAGCTCCCACACGTCGTCGACCGCCCCCAGCAGGCAGATCACCGCACCACCGGCGAGCACGCCGAGGATCTCGTTCGTGACGAACAGCTGGGACAGGAACGGCAGCTGGCTGGCGACCAGGACGGCAGCCGCGAACCCGAAGAGCATGCCCAATCCCCCGAGCCGGGGGATGGGGGTCGCGTGCACGTCCCGCGCTCGCACCGCGGTGAAGGCACCGAGCCGGATGGCGACGCGACGGACCAGAGGGGTCGAGGCGTACGTCATGGCCGCCGCCACGACGAAGATCAGGAGGTACTCCCGCACGGATCAACCCCTCGCTGGTCAGGTCAGGTCACGCGAGCCCTGCGGGAGGGCTCCGCTCAGCTCCGAGGGTATGCCGGGTGGCTGGCCACGAGCTCGCTCACCTGTGCGCGGATCTCCTTGGCCGTGGCGTGGTCGGGGTCGCCGTCGGTCTCGGTCACGGCGCGGTGGATGAGGCCCGCGATCGTCACCATGTCGCCCTGGTCCATGCCCTGAGTCGTGACGCACGGGGTCCCGACGCGGATACCGGAGGCGATGTTGGGCTTTTGCGGGTCGAACGGGATGGCGTTCTTGTTGAGCACGATGCCTGCAGCGTCGGCACGCTTCTCGGCATCGGCGCCGGTCACGCCCACTCCCTGCAGGTCGTGCAGCGACAGGTGGGTGTCGGTGCCGCCGGTGATCGGCCGGATCCCGTTCTCCCCCAACGAGGTCGCGAGCTGCCGAGCGTTGACCACGACCTGCTTGGCGTAGGCCTGGTAGGCGGGGGTCGAGCACTCCTTGAGGTTGACTGCCTTGGCGGCAACGCAGTGCATCAGCGGGCCACCCTGCATCATCGGGAAGACCGCCTTGTCGAGCGCCTTGGCGTGTTGCTCCTTGCAGACGAGCATCCCGCCGCGGGGACCGCGCAGGACCTTGTGCGTCGTGAAGGTGACGACATCGGCATACGGGACGGGGCTGGGGATGGCCTTGCCGGCCACCAGACCGATGAAGTGGGCGGCGTCGACCCAGAAGATCGCGCCGATCTCGTCGGCGATGTCGCGGAAGGCCTGGAAGTCGATCAGCCGCGGGATCGCCGAGCCACCGGCGACGATCATCTTGGGACGGTGCTCGCGGGCGAGGTCACGGACCTGGTCGTAGTCGATGTCCTCGGTGTCCTTGTCCACCCCATAGTGGACGGCGTTGAACCACTTGCCGCTGAACGACACCTTGGCGCCGTGGGTGAGGTGACCACCGTGCGGCAGCGACATGGCCAGGTAGGTGTCACCCGGTTGCAGGAACGCACCGTAGACCGCCTGGTTGGCACTGGCGCCCGAGTGTGGCTGGACGTTGGCGTGTTCTGCCCCGAAGAGCGCCTTGGCGCGTTCGATCGCCAGGTTCTCGGCCTTGTCGACCTCCGCGCAGCCGCCGTAGTAACGACGCCCCGGGTAGCCCTCGGCATACTTGTTGGACAGCGTCGAGCCGAGCGCGGTGAGCACCGCGGGGCTGGTCTCGTTCTCGCTGGCGATCAGCTGCAGGCCACCGCGGAGGCGCTCGAGCTCGGAGAGCAGGACGCCCGCGATCTCGGGATCCTCCGACTGCAGCTGGCCGAAGTCGGAGCCGTAGAACGTCGTGTCGGTGATCTGGTCCGTGCTCATGCCATCGCTCCGTATCCGAGGGGGACGAGGTGATCTCCACTTCCGTGCGGGACCACTCTATTGCGCTCCGAGGCCACGGGAGCCGCTGGGCAGTCCGAGCCGGTCGGCCAGCGCGATCGCGTCGAAGGGCGCGTGGACCTTGGCATCGTTGTCGAAGTAGACGTGCACGTCGTGGCCGCTGTCGGCCCAGCGCCGGACCTTGGCCGCCCAGTCGTCGAGCGCCGCGTCGGTGTAACCGCTGACGTAGAGCTCCTCGGCGCCGTGGAGCCGGATGTAGACCAGGTCGGACGTCGCCTGCTCGATCCTCGGCCAGCGCCCGGCGGTGTCGGCCACCACGATGCCGATCTGGTTGCGCTCCAACAGATTCATCGCTGCAGGCGTCGCGAGGCTGTCGTGCCGGACCTCGAGGACGTGCCGGATCGGGCGGTCTTCGTCGGTGGCCGCCAGGACGCGGTCGTCGGACAGCTTGTCGTCGTGGCGGCCGGCGAGGACGGCCGCGGCGGCCGTCGACCGCGGCAGCAGGTCGAAGAAGGCCTGGAATCGGGAGGCGTCGAAGCCCAGGTTGGGCGGCAGCTGCCAGAGGACCGGGCCGAGGGTGGGTCCCAGCGCGAGCACGCCGGACGCGAAGAAGTTGGCGAGTGCCGTCTCGACACCGCCCAGCTTCTTCATGTGCGTGATGAAGCGGCCGCCCTTGACCGCGAAGAGAAAACCGGGCGGCACCTGCTGCCGCCAGGTGGTGTAGCTGCTGGGGCGTTGCAGCGAGTAGAAGGAGCCGTTGATCTCGATCGCCCGTAGCCGCTCGGACGCGTAGGCGAGCTCGAGCCGTTGCACCAGCCCCGGCGGGTAAAAGGTGCCGCGCCAGCCCCGGTAGCGCCATCCTGAGATGCCGACCCGGACCTCACCCATGGCTAGGCGCTGGTGGCTCCGGGGGTCTCCCGGTCCTCGTCGGAAGCGGATACCGGCGCCTCGTTCGCGGCCTCGGGGACCTCCGTGTCCGCCCGCGCGCTCTCCGGCTCGTCCACGACCTCGTCGACGGCCTCGGGGGCGTCCTCTTCCACCTGCTCGCTCTCCGGCTCGTCGACGATCTCGAACGGGTCGTCCAGCAGCACGTCGCCGAGCACCTCTCGCAACCGCTCGGAGGAGATCGCGCCGACGCGCAGGACAACCGGGTTCTCCCTGGTGCAGTCCAGGATCGTGGAGGCGTCGGTGCCGCGCGCCGGGCCGCCGTCGAGGTAGACGCTGACCGACGAGCCGAGCATGGCAGCCGCCTCGGTCACCGTCTGCGCCGCAGCCTGCCCCGTGACGTTGGCGCTGCTGACCGCCATCGGCCCCACCTCGGCGAGGAGGGTCAGCGCCACGTCGTCCTGCGGCATCCGCACCGCCACGGTGCCGTTGGTCTCACCCAGGTCCCACATCAGCGACCGCTGCGCCTTGAGCACGAGGGTCAGGGCGCCCGGCCAGAAGGCCTTGATGAGGTCACGGGCATACGACGGCACTGCCGTCGCGAGGCCGTCGACCGTGCGCGGGTTGGGCACCAGGACCGGTGGCGGCATCTCACGGCCGCGTCCCTTGGCGGCGAGGAGCGCGGCCACGGCCTCGGCGTCGAAGGCGTCCGCACCGATGCCGTAGACGGTGTCAGTGGGCAGCACGACCAGCTCTCCCCGCTGGACGGCCTCGGTGGCCTGGGCGACACCGTCGTCCCGCCCCGCGTCGCTGGTGCAGTCGATGACCGGGCTCATCGGCGGTTCCTCGTGGTGGTCGGCACACCGGCAGTCTCCCACCACGCTGCTCGGCTCCGGCGCCCTCCCCCGAGGTGGCCGCGGCGTCGCAACGGCGTGGAACCATCACCTCATGCCGCAGACCCCTCCGCCGTCCTCGGCCGATCGCGCTCCCGGGACGACGCTGACCGGCCTGACGCTGCCGGGCACCGCACTGCGCGAGCGCCCCGAGCTCAGGACGACCGCGCCGGGCGACCTGCGGCTGGCGCGGTGCGACCTGACCGGCGCCGACCTGCGCGGGCTCGAGCTGGTCGGCACCCAGTTCCTCGACTGCACGCTCGACGGCGCACGCCTGAACGGCGCCGCGCTGGACGAGACGACCTGGCGCGGCGGGAGCGCACGCGGGACCCTCTTCCTGGACGCCGAGCTCACCGAGGCGGTGTTCGACGGGGTCGACGCCTCCGACGCCCGGTTCGGCGGCGCCCTGCTGACGGAGGCGTCCTTCACCGGGTGCCGCCTGATGGGCGCCCAGTTCGAGGGCAGCCAGGGTCTGGGCTTCGAGGTGCGCGAGTGCAACCTGTATGCCGCCAACCTCACCGGGGTCACGCTGACTGGCGAAGACCTCACCGGGTTGCGGCTCACCGAGGCCGTGCTGCGCGGAGCCGACGTGCGGCGCGCGGTGATGGACGGCTGCGTGCTGCTGAACGCCGACCTCTACGGCGCCAACCTCACCGGGACCGATCTGCGCGGAGCCGACCTCGGCCCGCTCGACCTGGACGGCCTGCGGGCCCTCAAGGGCGCGATCATCTCCTCCGGGCAGGCCGGCCGGCTGCTCGAGGCGCTCGTCGGTGTCTCGGTCAGCGACCCGGCCCCGGGCAGGCACCCCGGCTCCCCATGAGAACACCCCAGCAACGCCCAGCAGGGCCACCCGCCACACCGTCGCAGCACATGATCACCGGCCGATCGTTGACGTACGGTAAGTAACCAGGCGGCCTCACGACGAGCAAGGAGCGTGGCCCATGGGCGACACGATGACGGCAGCGACCACCCGCATCACCGGTCACGCGGGCCACGAGGTGGAGGCCTACCTGGCCCGTCCGGAGGATCCACCGGCCCGGGGCGGGGTCGTGGTCATCCACCACATGCCCGGCTACGACCGCGCCACCAAGGAGATCGTGCGACGGTTCGCCGAGCTGGGCCATGACGCGATCTGCCCCAACCTCTACTGGCGCGAGGCCCCCGGCGCCGCACCCGACGACGCGGCCGCGACCGCCCGCGCCCGCGGTGGTGTCCCGGACGCGCGCCTGGTCGGGGACGTGAGCGGCGCGGCGCAGCACCTGCGGAGCCTTCCGACCAGCAACGGCCGGGTCGGCGTCATCGGCTTCTGCTCGGGCGGGCGCCAGTCGGTGCTGGCCGCCTGTCACCTCGACCTCGACGCCGCGGTGGACTGCTACGGCGCGTTCGTGATCGGCACGCCTCCCACCGGCTTCCCGGTCAAGATCACCGACATCGAGGACCAGCTGCCCGGGCTACGCGCGCCGCTGCTCGGACTCTTCGGCAACGAGGACTCCCACCCCTCGCCCGAGCAGGTCGACCGCCTCGATGAGGTGCTCGACGCGCACGGCAAGCCCCACGAGTTCCACCGCTACGACGACACGGGGCACGGATTCTTCGCTGTGGACCGGCCGTCATACCGGGTCGCGGCGGCGAACGACGGCTGGGAGCGGATCGAGGAGTTCTTCGGAGTCCACCTGTCCAAGGAGGCGAGCTGAACGATGTGCACCTACGCGACCGTCAACGCCGTGGTCGACGGCAGCGCCAAGGGGCCGGGAGGCAGGTGGTTCCACGTCACCGACGCCACGGTCTACTTCGACCACCCGGTGCACGCCATGGCCGAGCACACGCTCAACATCGACCTGGCCGACCCCTCCCGCGGTCCTTCCTCCCGGGTCGGTGTCGAGCTCACCGCGGCCTCCGCCCGCGAGCTCGTCGACGCGATCAACGCCGCGCTGGCCAGCGCCCCCGCCGAGCTGACCCGCTGACCGCCTTCCTCGACCGGACACCGCTTCGGCGGGCGCCTCGGTGTCCCTCGCCCGAGGCGAGTCGCCCTACGGGTGTCCGGTCAGGGGCGGGGGTGGCTGCTGCGGCGGGCGGTGACGGTGCGGGGACGGCCCGCGAGGTCGTCGTGGTCCTCGACGTCGGCCCAGTCCCCGGTGGCGATCAATGCTGCGGGGAGCGAATCACCCTGCACGTCAGCGTGTTCCATGACCAAGAGGCCGCCCGCGTGGAGCAGCTGGGCGGCCCGGGCCGCCACGGCGAGGGGGATGGCGAGCCCGTCGTCGCTGCCGCCGTAGAGCGCGACGTCGGGGTCGTGGTCGCGGACCTCGGCATCGTTGGGGACGGCGTGCGTGGGGATGTATGGCGGGTTGCTCACCACGACGTCGACGGTCCCCTCGAGCTCCGGGAAGGCCGTGGTCGCGTCGCCGAGACGCAGCTCCACGTCGAGGTCCAGCTCCTCCCGGTTGCGGTCCGCCCAGGCGAGCGCCAGGTCGGACACCTCCACGGCATGCACCCTGGCGGAGGGCACCTCGTGCTTGACCGCCAGGGCGATCGCCCCCGAGCCGGTGCACAGGTCCGCCACAACGGGCGGTCCGTCCCCCCCGTCGGCCACGCGCTCGAGCTCAGCCACGACCAGCCCGGCCGCGAGCTCGGTCTCGGGACGGGGGATGAAGACCCCCGGGCCCACGGACAGCTCGATGCTCCGGAACGATGCCCGGCCGGTGAGGTGCTGCAGCGGGACCCGCTTGGCGCGCTCGGCCACGAGCTCGTGGTAGCGGCCCTCATCGGAGTCGACCTCCGCCCCGAGGAGCATCTGGCGGCGGACCTCTCCCGCGGACCAGCCGAACGCGTGGGCCGCGAGCAGCACGGCGTCGGTGTCGGGACTGGCGACGCCAGCGTCGCGCAGGACGCTTGTCGCGGTACGGACCAGGTCACGCAGCGACCGGGCCTGCGCGCCGCCGCCCGGCGGTAAGTCAGGCACGAAGCGCCCGCCGATCCGCCAGCCTCACCGCACGCTCACGCGGAGCCATCGGCCAACGCGGCCATCCGCGCCGCCTCGTCAGCGTCCACCGCCGACTGCACGACCGGGTCCAGCTCGCCGTCCAGCGCCGCATCGAGGTTGTAGGCCTTGTAACCGGTGCGGTGGTCGGCGATCCGGTTCTCCGGGAAGTTGTAGGTCCGCACCCGCTCCGAACGGTCGACGGTGCGCACCTGCGAACGACGGGCCGCGGAGGCCTCGGCATCGGCCTGCTCCTGGGCGATCTGGTGCAGCCGGGCACGCAGCACACGCAGCGCCGACTCCTTGTTCTGCAACTGCGACTTCTCATTCTGGCAGGAGACCACCACACCGGTCGGCAGGTGGGTGATCCGCACCGCCGAGTCGGTGGTGTTGACGCTCTGCCCGCCGGGACCGGACGACCGGTAGACGTCGATCTTGAGGTCATGGGGGCCGATCTCGACCTCGGCCGGGTCGTCGATGTCGGGCATGACCAGGACGCCGGCGGCCGAGGTGTGGATGCGCCCCTGGCTCTCGGTGACCGGCACCCGCTGCACCCGGTGCACCCCGCCCTCGTACTTCAACCGGGCCCACGGCGCCTCGCCCGGTCCCGGTGTCCGCTTCGCCTTGATGGCGACCCGCACGTCCTTGTAGCCCCCGAGGTCGGACTCCGTGGCGTCGAGCACCTCCGTCTTCCAGCCGCGGTGCTCGGCGTAGCGCAGGTACATCCGCAGCAGGTCGCCGGCGAACAGGGCCGACTCCTCGCCACCCTCGCCCGCCTTGACCTCGAGGATCACGTCGCGGTCGTCGTCCTCGTCGCGGGGCAGCAGCAGCCGGCGAAGGGTGTCCTCGGTGTGCCTCAGCGTCTCCTCGAGGGCCGGCAGCTCCTCGGCGAACGACGGATCCTCGGCGGCGAGCTCGCGCGCGGCGGCCACGTCGTCGGTCGCCGCGTGCCACGCGTGGTAGGCCGCGACGGTTGGTGACAGCGCGGCATACCGCTTGTTGAGCTTGCGGGCCTCGGCGGGGTCTGCGCCCTCCGCGTGCAGTGCGGGGTCGGCCAGACGACGCTCCAGCTCGGCATACTCCTGCACGAGGGTGGCGGCTGACTCCAGCATGGCGGACCTTTCCTGGGCGATGACGCGACCGACAAACGACGACGCCGGCCCCGCGGCCCAAAAAGGGCCGGGGACCGGCGTGCGGTGAAGCTACTTGGCGGCGGCGTCGGCCTTCTTGCCGTAGCGCGCCTGGAACCGGGCGACGCGGCCACCGGTGTCCATGATCTTCTGCTTGCCCGTGTAGAACGGGTGGCAGTTCGAGCAGATGTCGGCGCTGATCTTGCCGCTGGTCTCGGTGCTGCGGGTCGTGAAGGTGTTGCCACAGGTGCAGGTCACCGTGGTCTCCACGTAGGCGGGGTGCAGGTCCTTCTTCAACGTGTGCTCCTTGATCGGGGTCCACCGGGTCGGGCGCTCTCTGGGCGCTCGTGAACCGGCAGCCAACACAGTGTGCCAACAAGCGGCACGTGTGTCCAAACGCGCCTTCGTCCCCAAGCATTCCCGAGTCCGTGGCCGACAGTCCACCAGCGCCGTGCCCACTTCTTGATGACGTGGTTTTGATGGCGTGGTCCCCATGACGATGCCCGCCCCGGTGGTTCACGGGGCAGGCATCGTGGGGTCAGTTGTCGTCGAGGTGGATCGACGAGGTCTGCTGGACCTGCATCAGGAACTCGACGTTGCTCTTGGTCTTCTTGATCCGGTCGATCAGCAGCTCGATCCCCTGCTGCGAGTCGAGGGCGGAAAGCACCCTGCGCAGCTTCCAGTGGATCTTGAGCTCCTCCGCCGACATGAGGATCTCCTCGCGCCGGGTGCCCGAGGGGTTCACGTCGATCGCCGGGTAGATGCGGCGCTCGGCGAGCTGCCGCGAGAGGCGAAGCTCCATGTTGCCGGTGCCCTTGAACTCCTCGAAGATCACCTCGTCCATCTTGGACCCGGTGTCGACCAGCGCCGTCGCGAGGATGGTGAGCGAGCCGCCGTCCTCGATGTTGCGGGCCGCACCGAAGAAGCGCTTCGGCGGGTAGAGAGCGCTCGAGTCCACACCACCGGAGAGGATCCGGCCGCTCGCCGGGGCTGCGAGGTTGTAGGCGCGGCCGAGGCGGGTGATGGAGTCGAGCAGCACGACCACGTCATGTCCCATCTCGACGAGGCGCTTGGCCCGTTCGATGGCCAGCTCGGCGACCGTGGTGTGGTCGTCGGCCGGGCGGTCGAAGGTGGAGGCGATGACCTCACCCTTGACCGCGCGCTGCATGTCGGTGACCTCCTCGGGTCGCTCGTCGATGAGCACGACCATGAGGTGGGCCTCGGGGTTGTTGACCGTGATCGCGTTGGCGATCGCCTGCAGGATCAGCGTCTTTCCGGCTTTGGCCGGGCTGACGATGAGTCCTCGCTGGCCCTTGCCGATCGGGGCGATCAGGTCGATGAGGCGGGTGGTGACGATGCCCGGCTCGGTCTCGAGCCGCAGCCGCTCCTGCGGGTAGAGCGGGGTGAGCTTGCCGAAGTCGACCCGCTCCTTGGCCTGGTCGGTCGTCATGCCGTTGACCGTGTCGAGCTGCACCAGCGCGTTGAACTTCTGGCGAGCCGGGATCTGCTCGCCCTCGCGCAGCGCGCGGACCGAGCCGGTGATGGCGTCGCCCTTGCGCAGGCCGTTCTTCTTGACCATGCCCATCGGCACGTAGACGTCGTTCTCGCCGGGCAGGTAGCCGCTGGTGCGCAGGAACGCGTAGTTGTCGAGGACGTCGAGGATGCCGGCAACGGGCACGAGCACGTCGTCCTCGTGCACCGTCGTGTCGACGTCGCCGCCGCGGTAGTCGTTGTCGCGACCGCCGCGGCGCTTGCGGTCACGGCTGCGCTGGCGGTTGCGCCTGCGACCGCCGCCGCGCTCGTCGTCGTCGCGGCGGTTCTGGTTGTTCTGGTTGTTCTGGTTGCCCTGGTTGTTACGGCCGCCGCGGTTGTTGTCGTGGTCGTTCTGGCCGCGGCTGTCGTCGTGGTCACGCTGGCCACGGTTGTCGTCACGGTTGTCGTCGCGGCTGTCGCTGCGGTCGCGCTGGCCACGGTTGTCACCGCGGTTGTCCTCACCGCTCTGATCGCGCTCGCGACGGCCCTCGGGACGCTGGTGGTCGCGCCCCCCGTCACGGTTGCCGTCGCGCTGCTCACCGCGGCTGTCGCGGTCGCGCAGCTCGCCACGGCTCTGCTCGTCCCGACGGTCCGCACGCTCGTCGGTGCCGGAGCTGTGGTCGGGCCGGCTGGTCTGGCTGGTGTCGGCCTGTGGCGCGGAGCCGCCGCTCTGGGCACGGCGGGACCGGCGGGCCGGCCGCTCGGTCTCCTGCTGGTCCGCCCGTGGCTTCTCGGCAGCGGGGGCGCTGGCCCGGGCCACGGAGGCGGACGCCGATCCGCCCGACTGCTTGGCGCGGATGGCCGTCATGAGGTCGCTCTTGCGCATCTTGGAGGTTCCCGAGATGCCGAGGCTCCCGGCGAGGCCCTGCAGCTCGGCGAGCCGCATGGTGCTCAGTGCGCCGGCGCGGCGTGGCGCGTCAGGTGCGCCACCAGAAGCCGCGGTGAGTTCGGTGGTGTCTGTCACGAAGGATCCTTCCCCCTCGTCTGCGGTCTGGCTCTGCTGCCAGGACCGGAATGTATGACCAGTCGACCTGGCCGGATTGGGATGCCACACGTACGGCAAGGGGAGTCGAAGACGATGGCGCCGCAGCGCCCGTGTGGTGAGCACCTGCGGCGAACGACGCGAACTACGGATCTGCAGTCTCCGCCGGGTGCAGTGCATAATCTACACCCCGGGGAGCCCCCTTGCTGCCCGTACCCTACCAACTGGTCCGCCCGGGCACCCGTCAACCGTGCAGAAGCCGCGCGGTGACTCCCGAGTCCGGTACCCCGGGCACGAGGATCCGCCATGCGGCGCGGGCCCCGCCCAAGGTCACCGCGGAAGTCACTGCGGAGCTCACCGCGGTCACCGACTCCTTGGTGGCGAGCACCACGACGCCCGGTCCTGCGCCGGACACGGTGGCGGCGTGCCCCTGGCTGCGGAGCGTGTCGACCAGGGCCATCGACGCGGCATACGACTCCCGCCGGGACTCCTGGTGCAGCCAGTCCCGGGTCGCGGGCAGAAGCAGGTCGGGTCGGCGGGTCATCGCCTCGACGAGGAGCGCCGCACGGGCGCTGTTGCGGGCCGCGTCGGCGAGCGGCACGCTCGTCGGCAGCACGGCCCGCGCCCTGGCGGTGGCCAACTCTGCGGTCGGCACCAGGACGACCGGGACGATGTCGGGATGCACGGCCAGGCGGACCGTCCGGGTGCGCCGGGTCGTCGCGGCATCGTCCGACCACGACAGCGTCAGCCCTCCGAAGACACTGGCCGACGCGTTGTCGGGATGGCCCTCGAGCTCGCTCGCCAGGTCGTTGACGGCGGCGAGGTCCACGACGAGGTCGGCTGCGATGTCGTCGCCGCCGCCCTCCACCTCTGGCCGGCAGCCAGCCGACACCAACCCGTGCGCGAGTGCCACCCCGGCCACGATCGCCGCGGCAGACGAGCCGAGGCCGCGGTTGTGCGAGATCGTGTTGCGGCACCGGAGGCGCAACCCGGCGGGTGGACGCACCCCCTGCTCCTGCCAGGCCCGCACCATCGACCGGTGAACTAGGTGGCCCTCGTCGCAGGGCAGTCCCCCGGCCCCCTCCCCCTCCACGACGATGTCGAGCCGGTCACCGGCCACGGTCGCGGTGCACTCGTCCCAGATCCCGAGGGCCAGTCCCACGGAGTCGAAACCGGGGCCCAGGTTGGCCGTGCTCGCCGGGACGCGGACGGAGACGGAGCGTCCGGCGACGAGGTCCTGCACCGGGTCAGGCCCCCAGGCCGAGTGCTGCCGCGGCGGTCATCGCGTCGACCGGCACGCGGGTCGGCACGACGTCGCTGCCCTCCTCGTCCTTGAGCGCCCACCCCGGGTCCTTCAGTCCGTGACCCGTGACCGTGCACACGATGCGTGCCCCCGCGGGCACCTCGCCGGCCTCGTGCGCCGCGAGCAACCCGGCCACGCTCGCCGCGGAGGCCGGCTCTACGAAGATCCCCTCACGGCTGGAGAGCAGGCGGTGCGCGGCAAGGATCTGCCTGTCGGTCACCGCGGCGATCCGGCCGCCGGACGCGTCCCGAGCGCCCTCCGCCTGCTGCCAGGACGCCGGGTTGCCGATGCGGATCGCGGTGGCGATGGTCTCCGGATGGTCCACCGGGTGGCCCAGCACGAGCGGCGCGGCACCCTCCGCCTGGAAACCCCACATCTGCGGGAGTCTGGTTGCCGGCCCGGGCATCTCGGCGTCCTGCAGGTACTGCTGGTAGCCGCGCCAGTATGCCGTGATGTTGCCGGCGTTGCCCACCGGCAGGCAGTGGATGTCGGGGGCGTCCCCCAGCACGTCGACGACCTCGAAGGCCGCTGTCTTCTGACCCTCGATCCGGGCCGGGTTGACGGAGTTGACCAGCTCGACGGGGTAGGCCTCCGCAAGCTTACGGGCCAGGGTGAGGCAGTCGTCGAAGTTGCCGTCCACCTGCAGCAGGGTCGCACCGTGGGCGATCGCCTGGCTGAGCTTGCCCATCGCGATCTTGCCGTCCGGCACCAGGACGCCACACGTCATACCCGCCTTGGTGGCGTAGGCCGCCGCCGACGCGCTGGTGTTGCCGGTGGAGGCGCAGATGACCGCCTGGGCACCGGCGCCCGCGGCGTGGCTGATCGCGACCGTCATGCCGCGGTCCTTGAAGGACGCGGTCGGGTTCAGGCCCTCGTACTTGATATGGACGTCGGCGCCCACCAGCTCCGAGAGGTGCTCGGCCGGGATCAGCGGCGTGCCACCCTCGCCCAGCGTGACGACCGGCGCGTCCCGGACGATCGGGAGCCGGTCGCGGTACTCCGCGATGACCCCTCTCCACGGTGTGGCCATCACAGCCCTCCTTCGACCCGGATGACGGACCGCAGGCGGTGCACCGCGGGGTCCGCTGCCAGCGCCTCGACGGTCGCGGAGAGTGCCGCGTCCGGTGCCCGGTGCGTGACCACGACCAGGTTGGCCCGTTGCTCGCCCTCGCCGCCGGAGACCAGGCGTTGCCGGACGCTCTCCAGCGACACGCCGTGCTCGGAGAAAACCGCGGCGATGCCGGCGAGGACGCCCGGCAGGTCTGCCACATCGAGACTGATGTGGTAGCGGGTCTGCACCGAGTCCAGAGGAAGCACAGGCAGATCCGCGTAAGTCGACTCCCCGGGACTGCGTCCGCCGGTCACCGCGTGCCGGGCGGCCGCGATCACGTCGCCGAGCACCGCTGAGGCGGTCGGGTCGCCGCCTGCGCCCTGGCCGTAGAACATCAGCTCGCCCGCGGCGGCGGCCTCGATGAACACCGCGTTGAACGCGTCGTGGACGCTCGCGAGGGGATGGGTCCGGGGCACCATCGCCGGGTACACCCGGGCGCTGACCGCCACGGCGCCCGACGCGTCCTCGATCCGCTCGCAGATGGCGAGCGGCTTGATGACACAGTCGAGCTCGCGCGCCTCGCGCACGTCTTCACGGGTCACCGCGGTGATGCCCTCGCGGTGCACCTGGCTCGCGCTCACCCGGGTGTGGAAGGCGAGGGACGCCAGGATGGCCGCCTTCGCGGCCGCGTCATGGCTCTCGATGTCGGCGGTCGGGTCGGCCTCGGCATAGCCGAGCGCCTGGGCCTGCTTCAGCGCCTCGTCGAAGTCGGCGCCGGCCCGGTCCATCTGGTCGAGCACGTAGTTGGTGGTGCCGTTGACGATGCCGGTGATGCGGTGGACCTTGTCGCCGGCCAACGACTCGACCAGCGGCCGGACCAGGGGGATCGCTCCGGCGACGGCTGCCTCATAGAAGAGGTCCACCCCCGCGCGGCGGGCTGCCTCGTGCAACGTCGGACCGTCCTCGGCCATCAGCGCCTTGTTGGCGGTGACCACGGCGGCGCCGTGCTCCAGCGCGGACAGGATCAGGGTGCGCGCCGGCTCGATACCGCCCATCAGCTCGATCACGATGTCCGCCCGCGCCACGAGGGACGCGGCGTCAGTGGTGAAGAGGTCGACGTCGACACCGACGTCGGAACGGTCGACCCCCTCGGTGCGGACGGCGATGCCCACGATCTGCAGCGGCCGCCCGACCCGCGAGGCGTAGTCGTCAGCATGGCTGAGCAGCCTCCGCACCACGGCGGTGCCGACGACCCCGCAGCCGAGCAGCGCGACGCGCAGTGGCTCCACCCGCCCGGGCCCGTCCTCGCTCTGCTCGGTGCTCACGACCTCACCCTCTCGATACGTGCCTTTCGGCCCAATCCTGCCGGGCGCCCACCCTCTGGACGGCCGCTGTCCGGCATCCGGGCGGTCACAGGGCGTCCAGCGCCAGCAGGTCCTCGACGGTCTCCCGTCGCACGATGACCCGCGCCCGGCCGCCCCGGATGGCGACGACCGGCGGCCTCGGCACGTGGTTGTACTGGTTGGCCAGGCTGCGGCAATAGGCACCGGTCCCCGGCACCGCGAGCAGGTCGCCCGCGCGCACGTCCGCCGGCAGGTAGCCGTCCCGGACGACGATGTCGCCGCTCTCGCAGTGCTTGCCGACGACGCGCACGAGGGCCGCCTCGTCGACGCCGCGGCGCCCCGCCAGGGCGCAGGAGTACTCGGCGCCGTAGAGAGCGGTGCGGATGTTGTCGCTCATCCCGCCGTCGACGGCGACATAGGTTCGGGTCGCGCCGTCCTCGAGCTGAACCGGCTTGACCGTGCCCACCTCGTAGACCGTGACCGTGGTTGGTCCGACGATGGCCCGGCCGGGCTCGACCGAGATCCGCGGCACCGGGATCGCCGCCGCCGCGCACTCCTCCCGCACGATGGTGGCGAGGCCCCGGGCCAGCTCGTCCGTCGCCAGGGGAACCTCGTCGCTCGTGTAGGCGATGCCGAAACCACCGCCGAGGTCGAGCTCCGGCAGCTCGAGCCCGTGGTCCCGGGCGACCGTGGCATGCAGCTGAAGCAACCGGCGCGCCGCGACCTCGAAACCGCTCACGTCGAAGATCTGGCTGCCGATGTGGCTGTGCAGGCCGAGCAGCCGCAGCTGCTCCGGATGCCGCAGCACCTGCAGGACCGCCTCACCCGCGGCTCCTCCGGCGAGGCTGAAGCCGAACTTCTGGTCCTCGTGGGCGGTGGCGATGAACTCGTGGGTATGGGCCGACACCCCGACGGTGACCCGGATCATCACCGGCGCCACGACCCCGAGCTCCCGCGCGACCGCGGCAACCCGGTCAATCTCCTCGAAGGAGTCGAGGACGATGCGACCGACGCCGTGGCGCAGCGCAGCCTCGATCTCCTCGCACGACTTGTTGTTGCCGTGCAGGCCGACCTGCTCTCCGGGGGTCCCGGCCCGGACCGCGACGGCGAGCTCTCCGCCGGTGCAGACATCGAGGCGAAGGCCCTCCTCCTGGACCCAGTGCGCGACCGCCGTGCACAAGAAGGCCTTGCCCGCGTAGTAGACGTCCGCCCCGGCCAGGTCCTGGAAGGCGCGCTCGAAGGCCTCCCGATGCTCTCGAGCCCTCGCCCTGAAGTCGTCCTCGTCGAGGAAGTAGGCAGGAGTGCCGAACTCGCGGGCGAGCTCGCGCACGTCGAGTCCGCCGAGGGTCAGCGCACCGGAGTCGTCGCGGGCAGCTCCGGACGGCCAGAGTCGTGGCAGCAGCTGCGCCAGGTCGTCCGGCAGGGCCGGCGGGCCGTCCGTCGTCGCGTCCGGGCTCATCGTCGCCACGGCGCTAGATCCGCTCCGGGGCAGACACCCCGAGCAGGTCGAGGCCCGACGCCAGCACGGTGCGGGTCGCGTCGTTGAGCCAGAGCCTCGTGCGGTGCAGGTCGGTGATCTCCTCGTCGGCGTTCACCGGGCGGACGCGGCACTCGTCATACCACTTGTGGAAGCGGGCGGCGAGCGCCTCGAGGTAGCGGGCGACGCGGTGCGGCTCCCGCAGGGTGGCCGCCTGCGCGACGATGCGCGGGAAGTCTCCGAGCGCGGCCAGGAGCGCCGACTCGGTCTCGTGCGTGAGCAGCGCGGGATCGAACCCGTCGCTGCGGGACACCCCGTCCTCCCCGGCGAGCCGCGCGACGTTGCAGGTCCGGGCGTGGGCGTACTGCACGTAGAACACCGGGTTGTCGTTGGTCTGGCGACGCAGGTCCTCGCCGTTCAGCGAGAGCGGGGAGTCGGCCGGGTAGCGGGCGAGCGTGTAACGGACGGCGTCGGACCCGATCCACTCGAGCAGCTCGCGCATGTAGATCGCGTTGCCGCGGCGCTTGCCCATGCGCTCGCCCGAGATGTTGATGAGCTGGCCGATCAGCACCTCGATATTGGTCTCGGGGTCGTCCCCTGCGCAGGCCGCGATCGCCTTGAGCCGCCCGACGTAGCCGTGGTGGTCCGCGCCGAGCAGGTAGACCTTCTCGGTGAAGCCCCGGTCCTTCTTGCTCAGGTAGTAGGCGGCGTCGGATGCGAAGTAGGTGGGCTCGCCGCCCGCGCGCACCAGGACGCGGTCCTTGTCGTCGCCGAATTCCGTGGTGCGCAGCCAGGTCCCGCCCTCGAACTCGAAGACGTGACCCTGCTGCCGGAGCCGTGCGACAGCGTCCTGCACCGCGCCGCTGTCGTGCAGCGACTTCTCCGAGAACCACACGTCGAAATGCACCCCGAAGGCTTCGAGAACCTCCCGGATGTCGGCGAGCTGGTGCCGGGAGGCGATCTCGCGGGTGACCCGGAGGGCCTGATCGGCGGGCAGGGTCGTCAGGTCCGGGCGCTCGGCCAGCACGGCCTCGCCGAGCGCCGTGACGTAGGCCCCCGGGTACCCGTCCTCGGGAGTCGGTTCGTTCCGGGCCGCGGCGAGCACCGACGCGGCGAAGCGATCCATCTGCGCGCCGGCGTCGTTGACGTAGTACTCCGCGGTGACCTCGGCCCCGGAGGCGGTCAGGAGGCGGCGGAGGGCGTCTCCGAGAGCGGCCCAGCGGGTGTGCCCGATGTGCAGGGGCCCCGTCGGGTTGGCCGAGACGAACTCGAGGTTGATGACGTGCCCCGCCTCGGCCTCATTGGTGCCGTATGCCGTGCCGGCCTCGACGATGGTGCGCGCCAGCTCCCCGGCGGACGCGGCCTCGAAGGTGATGTTGAGGAAGCCCGGCCCGGCGATGTCGACCGCCTTGATGCCGCCGACGGCCGCCAGCCGGTCCGCCAGGACGGTGGCCAGTTCGCGTGGCGGCACCCCGGCCCGCTTGGCCAGCTGCAGCGCGATGTTGGTCGACCAGTCACCGTGGGCGCGGCTCCTCGGCCGCTCCACCCGGACCGTGTCAGGCACATCGACCTGCAGGTCACCGGCGTCGACGGCGTCCTGCAGGGCAGCGCGGATCGCGAGCGCGAGCTGTTCGGGGGTCACCCGGAGAAGTCTAGGGGCGGCGGACGCGTGCTCATCCGCGGCCTCGAGCGGCCAGGCCGAGCACCAGGTCAACGACGGCGTGCGGTTCGAACGGCTTGGAGACGAAGACGTCGACACCCGCCTCCTCGGCCCGGATCCGGTCTTCGACATGGGTGCTGGCGCTGATCATGATCACGGGCAGGTCGCGGGTGCGCGGATCGGACCGGATGATCTGGGTCGTGCGCCATCCGTTGATGTGGGGCATCAGGGCGTCGAGGGTGACGGCGTCCGGCAGTGGGTCGCTCAGCCGGAGCAGGGCGATCAGCTCGTCCCCGTCGGTCGCCTCGGTGACGGTGCACCCTTCGAGCTCGAGGTTGATCCGAAGGAGCATTCGGACCCCGGGCTCGTCGTCGCAGACGATGACGCGTCGGGCAGCCCGTGCGGCCAAGTTCTGGCCGGCGGGTCCATTGCGGATGCCACGCTTAGCGCCCGCAGCGTCGGCCGTGGTCATGTCCGAAAGAGTAGGCTGCTACTGTGCTCCCGCGTGCCGAAATGCACGGACCCGAGCGCCTCACCACAAGCGGCCGGTTTCCGTCCGGCCCCCGTAGCTCAGGGGATAGAGCACCGCCCTCCGGAGGCGGGAGCGCAGGTTCGAATCCTGCCGGGGGCGCCACCAGAATTGCGGCGCTGACCAGCGGTTTTGCTGTTTCGCCGGAGATGGGCCAAGTCGACCACCAGGGCGTCGGGCAACACTCGGGCAACAGCAGGATCGGCTTGGGCAACAGCGTCGGCGCTCTGGCGGGCTCGCTCCTGGGCCGCGGAGCGGGCCAGGTCCATCGCGTCGGCGACCTCGTCGAGCCGGTTGTGGAACAGGTGACCGTAGGTGTCCATGGTCATCGTCGCCGAGGAGTGGCCGAGCATGTGCTGGACGACCTTGACATCGGCACCGGCCGCGATCGCCAGGCTCGCGGCGGTGTGCCGCAGCTCGTGCGGATGCAGGCCGGGAAGTCCGATCGCCCGCGCGGCCGCATCGAAGCCGCCGCGGCGGAAGATCGCCGCCCGCATCGGGCCGCCGCCCCGGACCCCGGTGAAGACCAGCTCGTCGGGTGCCTTGCCGGCGACGTGCGCGGCCAGGTCCTCGACCAGGAACCGGGGAATCGGGACGTCGCGGCGCTCATGGGTCTTCGGGGTCCCCCACACCAGCCCCTGGCCCTGGACCACGGTGACCGACTGGGCGATCAGGGCACGCCGGCGCACCAGGTCGAGCCGGCCGACCGGCAGCGCCGCCATCTCGCCGAACCGGACGCCGGTGTAGGCCAGGAACAACACCACGAGCCGGTAGGTCTCGTTGGTGCGCTCGTCGAGCCGCCGGTGCTTGCTCACCTGCGCTGGCCTGCCGCACTCGGCGGCGAGCGCCGCCACCTGCGCGTGGCTCAGGTAGCGCTGCTGCTGCCGCACCGGCCGGGGCAGGTTCACTCCCTGGGCGACGTTGCGCGCCAGCCGTCCGTCCCGGACAGCCATGTCCAGGATCAGGGAGAGGACGCGATGAACCTTCCGGACCGTCGCCGGGGACCGGGTCGCCGACAGGGAGGTCACCCAGGCCTGCACGTCGGCGTGGGCGACGTTGGCCAAGGTGATGTCCTCCCACTGCGGCCGGACGTGCTCGCGCACGATGCCGGCGTACCGCTCCCGGGTGGACGGCTTGAGGTGGGTCTGGTTCTCCAGCCAGTGGGTGGCCAGCTTGCCCACGGTCAGCCGCGCCAGGACAGGGTCGACGAACGAGCCGGTCTGCTTCGCGGACTCGACGGTGGCCAGGAAGCGCTGCGCGTCGAGCTTGCGGTCGAACGTCTTGTTGCGCTGCGCGCCGGCCGGGGTGCGGTAGTGCGCCCGCCAGGTGACCTGTCCGTCGCGGAGGCGCTTCTCGATGCTGGCCATGGCTCATTGTCCCCTCGACCGCCCACCGGTGCCGAGCCTCATGGCCGGTCCTGTGGATCGTGGGACTCCTGCTCCAGCCACGCGAGGACCTCGGTGCGCCAGTACCGGACGGATCGGCCGATCCGGAAGCTGTGCGGCCCGGTGCCGAGGTGACGCCAGTAGCGCAGGGTGGCCTCGGGCACGCGGACGATGGCGGCGACCTCCTTGAGGGTCATCAGCTCGTCGTCGGCGTGCGGCGTTGCCGTGAGGGTCGGGTGGGTGCTGCTCATGGTCTCCTCCTGGTGGTGTGCTGTTTGCTGTCTCTACCGGTCCGACGGGGCACCATCGGGCGCCCGCCCCGGGTCCTCTGCTGTGGCGAACCGTCTGGCTCGTCCAGGTCCACAGCCGTTCGTGCTGGTCACGCAGTGAGCTCTCGGATCGCTCATCGACTTCTCCTCGATTGGCCACAGCCGCTCGTGGCGGGATTACGACCCCGTAAGGGCGCGGATAGGCCCTCCGTGCTCAGTTGGACGCCACCTATCTGTGGTTGCCGTGAGCGGGCGGCTCGGAAACCCGCTGGCTCTTCAGCAGCAGCCGGGAGGGTGCTTCCCGAACGGGCCTCGTCGAGTGTTCTTCGACTCGGTCGTTATCCGTGGCCAACCCCGGCGTTACACGTAACATCGCCGTATGGTCAGCACACGCGAGCACCGTCGGCGGTTGCGCGCGCAGGGACTCCGACCCGTTCAGATCTGGGTTCCCGACGTGCGCGCGCCCGAGTTCGCCGCGCAGGCTCACCGCCAGGCGGCCGCCGTCGCTGCCAGGGAGCACGAGGCAAGTGACCAAGGCTTCGTCGACGCCATCTCGGTCGAGTGGACCGATGAACCGGATCCTGGCGAGTGAGGCGGGGGGACATCCACGTGGCAGCGGCGCGTGGTGCCTACACGGGCAAGCCAAGGCCGGTGGTCATCATCCAGGACGATCGATTCGACGTGACAGCCTCGGTGACGGTCTGCCCGACGAACACGAACCAGTTCGACGCAGCCACTGATCCGCATCCCCATCCCGTCCAACCCCAGCACCGGAATCGAACAGCCAAGTCAACTCATGGTCGACAAGATCACGACGATGCCCAGAAAGAATGTAGGCGACCGCGTCGGCCAGCTCACCGATACCGATCGCGTCCGGCTCGACCGCGCCCGGTGGTATTCCCCGGCCTTGCCGATTGAGATGGAGCGACCCGGTACCGATGGAATATTGGCCGGCGCCGGCTATTGGAAGGAGCCTACAAATCGACCGGCCGCGGTGCGCCGCACGACGTTCCCGTCCCGGTGACGACCACCGGGCGGGGTAAACGGTGAAGCGGGTGCTCTACGCAGGCCCGGCACCCGCTGTGGCCTGCGGCGTCCCGCTGGAGGTTGGTGTTACGGGACCGGGTCGGGTCACGAACTTGGTGTCCGGACCAGCCGTTCGGGTGATTGTTCGACGTCGGCTTTGTTGAGATCATGCTCGGCGTGAAGACGACGTCGGTGACGCTGTGGTCGCCGTGGACGCTGGTGTTCTCCGCAGCGCCCGGCGGCTTTGCGCTGATCGGGTTCAGCGCGCTGGGGGATCCGGACGAAATAGGCGGGCCGATCTGGCAGGCGGTCTACCTGGCGATGGGCGTGGTGGCGCTGGTTCTCACGGTCCGCTCGCCGCTGCGGCGAGTAATCGTGCGCGGCTCGAAAGTCATCCAGGTGGGCTGGTTCGGGCGGCGCAGACTGAGGGTGGTCGCGGTGGATGTGGGTGACGCTGACGGGCCGGCGTCGGTTCTGTGGACTACTTCGGTCCCGGTCGTCGTCCTGGCTGACGGGGAAGAAGTCGCCCTGTCGGAGTTGGCCGGCTTCGACGTCCTCGGGCGGCGGAATCGGCGGGTGCAGCGGGCTCGGGGAGTGCTGGAGAGCGCCGCCAGCCACGCTTCGCGTAGCGAGCCGGACCGGCCGATCGACAGCGGCGACGTGGCCCGCCCGTGACGGCTCCTGGCCGGGGAGAGTTCGGTTATTCGCTCGTGTGTCCCCTTCGTCGGCGCCCTCCTTCGCCAGTCAGCTCGAGAGTGCGCAGCAGAG
Source organism: Segeticoccus rhizosphaerae (assembly GCF_005222685.1). Lineage (NCBI taxonomy): Bacteria > Bacillati > Actinomycetota > Actinomycetes > Micrococcales > Intrasporangiaceae > Segeticoccus > Segeticoccus rhizosphaerae. The sequence goes on along the minus strand of NZ_SWMA01000035.1, from coordinate 916 downwards.
GTGATGGCCGTGCGTGAGGACCGGCCGGTCCCGTGGAGGCAGGTCGCGGACGGCGTCGTGTTTGCCGGTGATGACGGCATCACCGCGCTGAAGTTCACCAGATCGGGGGTGCTCCTGGTGCTGAACCAGTCCACGGAGACAGTGCCCTGGGGTGAGGTCCTCCGCCTGCAGATCCGCATCCCCTATACCTCAACGGCGATCTACCGCCTGCTGGACTGGCTGAACATCATCGCCCCGGTGTACGCACAGCATTCCTCCTGGGGAGTCGAGATCACGGCGATGCTGCGGCGCCGTGACGCCGAGTGGGACCTCGGCCGGCCGGGGCGCTACTCGTGGCGGCTGCAACTCGTCCTGGATGACCTCTTCGACCTGGTCTCGGAGCAGAAGACGTTCGAGGTCTTGGCTGACCCCCGCCTGTGGGATTGGGTGCGCACCCACCTCGTCGGCTCGGTGCCGGTCTGGGCCAGGGCGCTGCTGTACGTCGAGCTGTTCGGCCTGCAGCGATACATCGGTGGCCACGGCGCCTACCGCAGACAGATCGCCGCCCACCTCAACCTGGAGAAGTCACCACAGCGCCCGACATGACATCCCAGGATGCCGCTCCGGCGATCCAGCGGGCGCGAGAGAGCGTCCGGCGTGGTGATCTGCTCGCCACCGTGGTCACCACCAACATGAAGCGACCCAGGCGCCTGCGGTCGGCGCTGCAGTCCCGCTCCGCGCTTCGTCGCCGCGCCGGCGCCCGGACTGGTGCACAGACTGACCTGCTTAGACGCGCCCCGCCCGACCCTCTTGGAGTTCCCGAATGCCCATCCGCGATAGGGACGGCGGGACTGAGCTAACCGCGGCGGATGACGGCGCGGGCGGTGGTCGCTGTCGCAAAGTCGGTTCCCGTGACGTTCCAGCCGGTGCGTGCTGC
>NZ_SWMA01000034.1:0-43188 GCF_005222685.1 Segeticoccus rhizosphaerae | reverse complement strand
TGCCGATGCGGCGCCGCCTGCGAACGGGACAACACCTCCAACGCCTCACGCTGACCAGCCGACATCTGCAACGGGGACGCGGGTGAGCTCATAAACGCCAGTCTACCAACGCACCACCCAGTTATTTGCGAGACGCACCACTAGCTGCGGCGACAACGGCCTCTCGAGGGGCCGTTGGCGCCGCCTTTGTCGGAGCCCAGTCGGGAAACCCGGTTGCGCTGGGCCCCGGGGTGACGGTTCATTGGTCGGATGGCAGATGTGCGTGTGGTCCCGGCCGATGATGCCCAGCGATACCTCGACACCGACGAGCTCGTGTGGTTTGCCGAGCCCTCGGCAGAACCAGCCGCTCGGGCGCTGTCCGGGCTGCGGGAGGACCAGCGGTTCGGGGCCGAGGTCGCGGGTGGCGACCCGGCCTACTACGCCGGCGTCTACGGCGTCTACGCGCTGACCGTCACGGTGCCCGGGCCGCACGAGAGCCTGCGGCAGGTGCCCGTCAGCGGGCTCACCTTCGTGGGCGTGCACCCCGACGAACGACGCCGGGGGGTCCTGACGGCGATGTTGCAGGACCACTTCGGGCGGGTCCGTGAGGGCGACTGGTCGGGCCTGTCGGCGCTGCACGCGAGCGAGCCGTCGATCTACGGCCGACACGGCTACGGCGTCGCCTCGTGGGAGACGCGGTTGACGCTGGCGCGGGGAGCGACGCTCACCGCACCCGGGCTGGAGGAGGAGGTCCAGCAGCTCCGGACCCGGCTCGCCACGACCGGACACGCTGGTGTCGCCGCGCGGATGCGGGCGGCGGCGCTGCACGCCGGGCGGACCCGGCTCGGCTCCGTGGTGCGCGAAGAGATGACCTACGAGATGTTCGGGCGGGACACCCCGCAGACGACACGCGACAAGGAACCACAGCGCGCACTGTTCGCCGTGCGGGACGGCGTCGACGTCGGCTACGCGTGGTTCCGCCGCGCGGAGAAGTGGGAGGAAGGGCGACCCGAGGGCACCGTCAAGGTCGGCGAGCTCGTGGGTGACCCGGCGGCGGAGCTCGCGCTCGTCCGCCGCCTGGTCGACCTCGACCTCACCAGCTCGGTCGTCCTGCACGGCCGCGGCGTCGACGACCCCGTCGTCCACTGGGCCGGTGGTCCGCGCACCATCCACGGGCCGACGGCGGACAGCCTCTGGCTCCGGCTGGTCGACCTGCCCCGAGCGCTCGAGGAACGGGGCTATGCCGAGTCCGTCGACCTGGTCCTGGACGTCGAGGACGCCGCGTGCGAGTGGAACCACGGCCGGTGGCGGCTCACGGTCGGCGACGACGGCACCGCCCGGGTCGCGCGGACCGACGACGAACCGGACCTGCGGCTGACCACCCAGGTGCTCGCCTCGGTCTACCTCGGTTCACAGAGCCTCGTCGTCCGGCACACCGCGGGACTCGTGGAGGAGCTGCGCGACGGCGCGGTGCGCCGGCTGGACAAGGCGCTGCGGATGCCGCAGCCGGCGGCTGGAGCAGTGGGCTTCTGACCCCACTTTCGGGGGTGGTCGGGTGGTCAGCCCGTCGGGGCCGCGCCCGCGTGGTGGTCTGCGATCAGCCGCCGGTACCAGTGGTAGCTCGCCTTGGGGGTGCGCACCTGCGAGTCGAAGTCGACGTGCACGATGCCGAACCGCATCCGGTATCCCTCGGCCCACTCGAAGTTGTCGAGCAGCGACCAGCAGTAGTAGCCACGCACGTCGACTCCCTCGTCGATGGCCTGTGCGACGGCGCCGAGGTGGTCGGACAGGTAGCGCACCCGGAGCCGATCGTCGACGGTGCCGTCGTCCGCCACGGTGTCCAGCCCCGCCGTGCCGTTCTCGGTGATGTAGATCGGCGGCAGGCCGGGGTAGGTGTCGTGGAGCCAGACGAGCAGCCGGCGCAGCCCGTCCGCCTCCACCGGCCAGCCCATCACGGTCGTCGGCTCGTCGTCGCGCACGACCTGGGCGTAGCCGAGGTCGTCGGCCGTCCGGCGGGCGGGGTCCGGCTCGTCGTGGGGAGCCTGCTCGACGTTCAGGGGGAAGTAGTAGTTGATGCCCAGGAAGTCGATCGGGGCGCCGATGGTGGCCAGGTCTCCCTCCCGGATGAAGGACAGGTCGCTGACTCCCTCGTATGCCGTGCGCGCCAGCTCCGGGTAGCGCCCGGCAAGGACGGGGTCGCTGAACAGCAGGTTGGAGGCCAGGAGCGCGCGGTCGGCGGCGGCGCGATCCTCGGGGCGGTCCGACGCAGGGGCGACCGGCTCCAGGTTGAGGGTGATCCCGACCCGGTGGTCGGCGGCGGCGCGGTCGCGGAACTGCTGGACCACCAGGCCGTGCCCCAGCAGCAGGTGGTGCGCCGCGGCCAGGGCCCCGTCGCCTTCCCTCGCTCCGGGAGCGTGCCGCCCGGTCGCGTAGCCGAGCATCGACGAGCAGTAGGGCTCGTTGAGGGTGATCCAGCGCGTCACCCGGTCGCCGAGGTGGTCGGTGACCAGCGCGGCATACTCCGCGAAGCGCTCCGCGGTGTCCCGCAGCCGCCAGCCGCCGGCGTCCTCGAGGGCCTGCGGCAGGTCCCAGTGGTACAGAGTCGCGGTCGGTGTGATGCCACGCTCCAGCAGGGCGTCGGTCAGCCGGTCATAGAAGGCCAGACCGGCTGCGTTGGCGGGTCCCTTGCCATCCGGCTGGATCCGCGGCCACGCCACCGAGAACCGGTAGCTGTCCACGCCGAGGTCCGCCATCAGGGCGACGTCCTCGGGATAGCGGTGGTAGTGCTCGCACGCCACGTCGCCCGTGTCCCCGCCCACGACCTTGCCCGGCGTGTGGCTGAAGGTGTCCCAGATCGAGGGACTGCGTCCGTCCTCGTCGACCGCGCCCTCGATCTGGTAGGACGCCATCGCGACGCCGAACTCGAATCCCGGTGGTAGTGCGATGTCTTGGCTGCTCATCTGAATTTCCTCAGCTGGTGCGGATGGTGGGTGTGGTCTCGGCCTCGGGCGCAGGCGTGCGGATCAGCTCGAGGACCCGGACGCCGTAGGGTGGCAGGGTCACCTCGTCGACCCCGACGGCCTGCCCGATCTCGCACAGCTGGTGGCCCTGCTCGACCTCGGGTCGGACGGTGAGCTGGTGGGGTGCCTCGCTGACCAGCCAGGCAAAGCGCCGCCCGTCCTCGTGAGTCAGTCCGTCGACGAGGACGGCGGGATCGTCCACGCCCACCGGCGGGCTGAGGTCGGCGGCAGAGGCCAAAGCCCGGTAGAGCCGCCAGGTGTCCTCGGGGTTGACCCGCGCGGTCGCGGCAGCGAGGTATTCGATCGGATAGGTGCACAGGACCACCTGACCCGCGCCGATCTCGTGGCGCAGCAGGGCGGCCCGGCCGTGGGAGTCGCGGGCCAGCACTTCCGCCCCAGCGGGCTCGACCGGCAGGTGGGCCCGGCCGTGCGCGCCGCCGCCCGCTCTGAACCGCAGGGTGGCGCCGGCCGGCAGGTGCCCCCACGGGCGCTCCATCACCAGCTCGACGGTCTCGTCCTCGATCGGGTCGTTCAGCCCGTAGGTCAGCAGGGTCCGGACGCCGAAGAGCCGCTCGGTGGTCGGCCACCACGGCCCGCGCTGGAACGGGCTGTCTCCCGTGCCGTAGGACACGAACACCGTCGCACCCGACCTGGCCAGCTCATCGAGCCGGTGCCACGCCGGGGCGGTCAGCGCCTTGCACGAGGGGACGAGGTAGAGGTTGTATCCACCCGCGATGCCGTCCGTCTCGCGCTCGAAGCCGGGTCGCAGGTCTGCCTCACGCGCCGCGATGTGGGCCTGTTCCGTGGCTGAGAACACGTGCTGGCGTTCGTGCTCGTCGTGGGTGAACGGCGCGCCGATCTCGAGGTAGCTCGGCACGACCAGCGCCGTCTGCGTGGGCCACCGCTCGCAGCGGGTCGGCTCGACGGCGTCGAGAACCGTCCGGAAGGCGGCGAGCTCCCGCAGGGGCGGCTTGGGCTCGCCCGTGTTCGTGGTGATGCCGAAGTGCATCTCGAACGCGTGGTGCCGATAGGGGTCCTGGTCGACCAGGTGGTCGTAGTCGGTGTTGTTCCAGGCGATCCAGCCGGTGGCGCCACCGAGCAGGGAAAGGTGCAGGACCTGCCGGTAGTAGTGCGCCGCGTGCTCCTGTGAGACGAAGTCGCTGCTGAGCCCGAACTCCTCGAGCACGACCGGCCGGTCCGCCACCGCCGACAGCTCGCACGTCAGCGCAGCCTTGAGGTGCTGGCGCACCACGTCGTCCTCCATCGGGTAGACGTGCGGCCCGACGAAGTCGCTCATGGCGCCGAGGTCGCGCACCGAGAAGCCGTTGTCCCGGCCGGTGACCTCGATCCCCCAGGCGCCGTCACCGATGGAGACCGGCTGGGTTCCTCCCCCTGCGCGAATCGCCTGCACCATCAGCTCGGCCCAGCTCGAGACCGCTTCGCGCTCGGCCGGCTCGCCGTAGATGGGCATCTCGTTGGAGACGAGCCAGCCCGCGACCGCGGGATGGGCGGCGAATCGGGAGGTGAGCTCCCGCGCATACCAGGCTTGCCGGGCCACCATCCAGGTGTCGCGGTAGAGATCGCGACCCTGCCGCCACACCGGGTCCCAGTTCTCCCCCGACATGTGCCCGACGATGAAGGTCGGGATCGTCGTCATGCCGACCTCGCCATGGGCTTCGAGGAAGTCGGCGAACCGCTCGCACAGGGTCTCGTCGAGGCGGTGCGGCTCCGGGTGGAAGTCGGGCCAGTAGAAGAACGACCGCGTGAGACCGAGGCCGTGCTCGCGCAGCACGCGCAGCTCGGCCCTGACCACGGCACCGTCGTAGTTGCGCCACATCAGCGGCCCCCCGGTGCGGGACCAGAAGTTCACGCCCAGCCAGGTGACCGGCCGGCCGGCGACGGAGACACTGCTCCCCGGCCGCTGCATGCCGCGGCCCTGGGTGGCGGCCACTACTTGACCGCGCCGGAGGTGAGGCCCGCGACCAGGTACTTCTGCAGCAGCAGGAAGCCGATGACGACCGGCACGCTGACCACGAGTGACGCGGCCATGACCTGGTTCCAGTAGACGTTGATCTGGGTGGAGTAGGACTGCAGCCCGATGGACAGCGTCTTGGTGCTGTCGTTGGTCATCTGCGAGGCGAAGAGGATCTCGCCCCAGGAGGTCATGAACGAGTAGACCGCCACGGCGATGACGCCGGGCCGGGCCGCCGGCAGCACGATCCGGAACAGCGCCCCCATCGCACTGGTCCCGTCGACCCGCGCGGCCTCGTCGAGATCACGCGGGATCCCGTCCAGGTAGCTGGCCAGCATCCAGATCGAGAACGGCAGGGAGAAGGTCATGTAGGTGATCGTCAGGCCCACGCGGGTCTGGTAGAGCAGGGTGAACCCGAGCGTCTTGTCGATGTTGACGAAGATCAGGAACAGCGGCAGCAGGAACAGGATGCCCGGGAACATTTGTGTGGACAGCACGGTGCCGGTGAACAACCGGCGGCCGCGGAACCGGTAGCGCGACACGGCATACGCGGCAAAGATCGCGATGACGACGCTGAGGACCGTGGAGACAGTGCACACGATCAGGCTGTTGACGAAGTACCTCGCCAGCGGCACCGTGCTCCAGATGTCCACGAAGGGCCGCAGCGTCGGGTGCGTCGGCCACCAGTGGAACGCACCCTGGACGTCACCGAGCGGTTTGAGCGCCGAGGTGACCATCACATAGAGCGGGACCAGGGTGAAGGCGCCGAGGAAGATGATGGTGACCCACCGGAAGACCTTGAAGGAGCGTTGTTCATGCACGGCGCGACCTCCGGCTGGTGACGAGGAGGTAGATCCCCGTGACGACGAGGAGCAGCAGCAACAACAGCACCGACATGGCGGCGCCCAGGCCGAAGTTCCAGTTGACGAACGAGTTGCTGAAGATGTGGATCGAGATGATGTCGGCGGACGGGGGCGGGGTCGGTCCGAACAGGACGAACGGGGTGTTGAAGTCGTTGAAGGTCCACAGGAAGAGCATCAGGACGAGCACGACGTTGACCGGCTTCAGCACCCCGAGGGTGATGTACCGGACCTGCTTCCAGGTGCCGGCTCCGTCCACGGCTGCGGCCTGGTAGAGCTCGTCGGGAACACTCTGCATCCCGGCCATGAGCATGAGGAAGGCGAAGGTCCAGGCGCGCCAGATGTTGACGACCGCCATCGACGTGAAGGCGTTGTTACCGATCAACCAGAAGGTCGGGGTGTCGATGACGTGCAGGTTGTCGAGCAGCACGTGGTTCACCAGGCCGTTGTCGCGCTGGAGCATGAAGCTCCAGGTGATGATGCCGGCGTAGATCGGCAGGGAGTAGGGCACGAGAAACAGCGTCCGGAGCGTGCCCTGTCCCCGGAACCTGCGCTGCAGCGCCAGGGCTCCAGCCATGCCGAAGGCCCACGCGACGGCGACGACGATCACCGTGTAGAGACAGGTGATGAGGAAGGAGTGCACCAGGCTCTTGCCGATGGAGCCCGAGAAGTCGAGCGCGATGCCGTAGTTGCCGAACCCGACGAAGGGCGCCGCCGACCAGTTCGCGATGAAGAACTGGGTCAGCTCCACGAAGCTCATCCAGACCCCCACGAGCATGGGGATGATGTGGATGATCAGCTCCAACAGCACCGCCGGCACGACCAGCAGGAACGGCGTGGCGCGCCCCCAGGACAGGGAGCGACGCCGCGCCGGTCTGCCGGTGCCGGGCTTCTGGGAAGCCTCGGCACGCGTGGTGAGGGTCATCTGCGGGTTCTCGTCAGCTCGCCGAGGCCATCTTGTCCTGGGCCTGCTGCAGCGCGGCCTTGATGTCCGCGTCGGTGACGGTCTTGCCGGTGGCGGCCTGGGCCAGCAGCCCGTTGACCGCGTTGCCGACGTTGGTCTCGAACGCCGACTCCGCGGGGACCAGCGGCAGCGGCTCGGACTTGTTGGCCAGCACCTCGGCGAAGGCCTTGGCCTCGTCCTTCTTGCTGGTGAAGTTGACCGTGCCGTTCTTGACCACCGGCAGCGCCGTGTAGGGCTTGTCGAGGATGGCCTGCTCCTCCGGACTCGTCATGAACTTCACGAACTTCAGCGCGGCATCCTTGTTCTTGGTGTTCTTGAAGATCGACAGGTTGATGCCGGCCACGAAGCTCGCGACGTCCTTGCCGCCCGGGGGCAGCGGGTTCGGGGCGGGGATCGAGACGACGCCGTACTCGCTCGGCTTCATCCCGCCGTTGGCCTGGAGGACGTTGTCGGCGTTGTTCTGGCTCATCAGCATCGCGGCCTTGCCCTTGGCGAAGTCCGTCGGCGCCTCCGGCCCGTTCTTGTACTGCACGCTGCTCGGGTTGACGACCTTCTGGCTCATCAGGTCGACATACTGCTTCACCCCCGCGACCATCCCGGGGGTCGTGAACGTCGGCTTGCCGCTGTCGTCGAACGGCTGACCACCGTTCTGCCGGCCGAAGATGAAGGCGAAGTGGACGCTCTCGGTGTAGCTGCCGCCCTCCATCGCCATGCCGTAGACGCCCTTGCTCGGGTTGGTGAGCTTCTTGGCGTCGGTCATCAGCTCCTGCCACGTCGTGGGCGGCTGGAGCCCGGCGTCGGCGAACATCTTCTTGTTGTAGTAGAGGCCGTAGACCAGACCGTAGAGCGGCACCGAGGTCGGGTCCTTGCCCGGCGCACCGCTGGTCGCGAACGAGGCCTCGACGAACTTGTCCTTGCCGCCGATCGCGTCCAACGCCTTGCTGTCGAACGGCATGAAGGCACCGGTCGCCTGCAACGAGGCCGCCCACGTGTTGCCGATGTTGAGCACGTCCGGGCCCTGGCCGCTCGTGGTGGCCGCCAGGATCTTGTTGAGCAGGTCCGGCCAGCCGATGACCTGGAGGTCGACGTGGACCCCGGTCTGCTTCTCGAACTTCTTCAGCTCCGGGCCGAGCACCTCCTTGTCGTTCTGGATGCTCGTGCCCTGGTTGCTGGCCCAGTAGGTGATGGTGGTGCTGCCACCGGCGGTGGATCCGCTGCCACCTCCGCTCGAGGCGTTTTCTGTCGACCCGCCGCAGGCGGCCGTGGTGGCGACCGCCAGCAGGACGACGGTTGAGGCAATGGTTCGAGACTTCACGGGGACTCCCTGTGCTTCTGCGGGACCGGTCGCGTGTCCGTGTCCGGGATGATCTCTCCATTGGAGCACTTACCCGGTTCAGTTGTCAGTAGCCCGGGAGACTTCCGTTACCAAATCTTGACCTTTGTCGGCAGCCGACCCGGCCGGCCCTCAGGCGGTGGCTGGAGCCGGTCCGGTGCTCTCCCGGGCGCGCAGCGTGGACGGCGGCACCTGGATCAAACCGTCCCGACCGACGTGGATGTGGTCGAGCAGCACGGTCGCCGCGAGGGCGCCGAAGCCGGGGGTGTCGCGCTCGAGGGCGGTCAGTGGGGGGTGCACCACCGTCGTGAGGTTGGTGTCGTCCCAGCTGATGACCGACAGGTCCCGTGGGATGCGCACGCGTCGCTGGGACGCTGCCGCCAGACCGCCGAGGGCCATGACGTCGCTGCCGTAGATGATCGCGGTGGGCGGCTGCGGAGAGTCGAGCAGTTCGCCGGTGATCTCTCCCGCCTGGGGCCCCATGTAGGACGAGGTGACGGTCGTGACCTCGAGCCCGAGGGCTGTGGCTGCCCGGCGCACCCCGCGCCGTCGCCCCCGTTCGTGGGCGAACTCCAAGGGGCCGCTGATGTGCGCGATGTGCCGATGCCCCAGCTCCGCGAGATGCATGACCGCAGAACGGGAATCAGCCGCCTGGTCGGTCCACAGGCACGGGATGGAAGTGCCCTTGATCGGGCCTCCGCAGAGCACCGCCGGCACCCCGATCCGCTCCACCGCGGCGATCCGGGAGTCGTGGTAGCGCTCGTCCAGGAGGATCACCCCGTCGATGCGTCGCTCACCCCACCACCGCTCGTAGGTGCGCAGTTCCTCCTCCGGCCGGTCGCCGACCACGCGCAGCAACAGGCTGCTGCCCCGCTCCGACAGGACCCGCTCCAGACCGGCGAGGAAGCGCATGAAGAACGTCTCGACGGTGAGCAGCTCGGCGGGCCGCGAGAGCACCAGGCCGACGACCCCGGTCTGGTTGGCCGACAGTGCGCGCGCGCTGCTGCTGGGGTGCCAGCCGAGCTCGGCCGCCAGCCGGGTCACCCGATCCCGGGTCTCGGCGGCGACACCGGGCTGACCGTTGAGCGCATACGACACGGCGGCCTTGGAGATGCCGAGCCGACGCGCGAGATCGCTCATCGTCACCCGCTGCCCGCCGTTGCCCGGACTCGGTCCGGTTCTCCCCGCCTGCACGTCCATGGCCGTAGAATCTCACTGAACCAGTTCAGTAGTCCAGTCCGGCTGCGGCCGGGATCAGGCGTTGACGACCAGTCCCAGCTCGCTGGCGTGGGCCAGACCGGCGTGCCGGGGCACGACCCGCACCGTGTAGCCGAAGGGACCGGTGCGGCTCAGCGCCAGATCGCCCTCGAACCGGTGCCGTCCCGCCTCGTAGGCCTCGCGGTGCGCCAGCGGGACGCACTCGACGTCGCTCAGCTGGTCGAGCTCGTTGGCCCGCCCGTGCACGAACTGCACCTCGACGTCGTCCGGGGAGAGGTCACCGAGCGAGACGTAGGCCAGCACGTGCAGCCGGTCGCCGATCTGGGGCGAGTCGGACAGGCCCTGCGACTCGACGTGGTCCACGTGCACGGCGGACCAGCCGTCACGCACCCGCGTGGTGTAGGCGGCGAGCTCCTTGGCGCCCGTCCAGCCCGGCCGCTCCATCGCCCAGCCGGCCCTGGCCGCGGGCACGTAGAGACGCTCGGTGTATTCGCGCACCATCCGTGAGGCCAGGACCTTGGGCCCCAGCGTGTTGAGGGTGTGCCTGATCATGGACAGCCAGCGCGCCGGCAGCTTGCCGTCGGCGACGTCGTAGAAGCGGGGCACGACCTGTCCTTCGATCAGGTCGTAGAGGGCCGCGGCCTCGATGTCGTCGCGCCGGTCGGCGTCCTCGACGCCGTCCGCTGTGGGGATCGCCCAGCCGTTCTCGCCGTCGTACCACTCGTCCCACCAGCCATCCAGGATGGACAGGTTGAGCGCGCCGTTGAGGGCCGCCTTCATCCCCGAGGTGCCGCACGCCTCGAACGGCCGCAGGGGGTTGTTCAGCCACACGTCGCACCCCGGGTAGAGGTACTGCGCCATGGCGATGTCGTAGTTGGGCAGGAAGACGATGCGGTGCCTGATCTCGGGGTCGTCGGCGAACTGCACCATCTGCTGGATCAGCTTCTTGCCGGTCTCGTCCGCCGGGTGCGCCTTGCCGGCGATCACGAGCTGGATCGGCCGCTCCGGGTCGAGCAGCAGCTTCTTCAGCCGGTCCGGGTCGCGCAGCATCAGCGTGAGCCGCTTGTACGTCGGCACCCGACGGGCGAACCCGATGGTGAGCACGTCCGGGTCGAGCACCTCGTCCACCCAGCTGAGCTCAGCGGCCGTCGAGCCACGCTTGAGCCACGAGGACCGCACCCGCCTCCGGGCCTCGGTCACGAGCTGGTTGCGCAGCTCGCGTTTGGTCGCCCAGAGGTCTTCGGCGGGGATCCGGTCGATCGACTCCCACGCGTCGTCGCGCTCCAGGTCGGTGGAGCCGAGGTGACGCTCGGCCAGGTCGTAGACCAGCCGGTCGACCCACGTCGGCGCGTGCACCCCGTTGGTGATGCTGGTGATCGGCACCTCGACGTCGTCGAAGCCGGGCCACAGGCCGTCGAACATCTCCCGGCTGACGACCCCGTGCAGCTTCGACACGCCGTTTGCCCGCTGGGCCAGCCGCAACCCCATGACGGCCATGTTGAACACGTCGAGCTGGCCACCGGGGTAGGTCTCGGCGCCGAGCGCCACGAGCTGGTCCACCGGGACGCCCGGCAGCGCGTTGTGGCCGCCGAAGTAGAGCTCGATCTGGTCCTTCCCGAACCGGTCGATGCCGGCCGGCACGGGGGTGTGGGTGGTGAAGACCGTGGCCGCCCGCACCGCCTGCACGGCCTCGTCGAAGGTGAGCCCGTGGCCGGTGACGAGCTCACTGATCCGCTCGATGCCGAGGAAGCCCGCGTGGCCCTCGTTGGTGTGGTAGACGTCCGGGTCCGGCGCACCGGTCAACCGCGACCACAGCCGCAGGGCCCGCACGCCGCCGATGCCGAGCAGCAGCTCCTGCTGGAGGCGCTGCTCCCCGCCACCGCCGTAGAGGCGGTGGGTGAGGTCTCGGGCCGCGTCGTCGTTCTGCGGCACGTCCGAGTCGAGCAGCAGCAGCGGGACCCGACCGACCTCCGCCTTCCACACGTGGGCGTGCAGCACCCGTCCGGCAGGCAGCTCCACCGTGACCGCGCAGGGGCTGCCGTCCTGCTCGCGCAGCAACGACAGGGGCAGGTCGTCGGGGTCCAGCACGGGATAGGTCTCCTGCTGCCACCCGGCCGCGTCCAGGGACTGCTTGAAGTAGCCGGTCTTGTAGAACAGGCCCACGCCGACGATCGGCACGCCGAGGTCGGACGCGGTCTTCAGGTGGTCACCGGCGAGGATGCCGAGGCCACCGGAGTACTGCGGCAGGGCCGCGGTGATGCCGTACTCCGGGCTGAAGTAGGCGATGCTGCGCGGGTGCGCGTCCGCGCCGCCCTCCTGCTGCTGCGACCACTGCTGGTACCACCGGGGACGTTCGAGGTACCGACGCAGCCCGGCCGCGGCCTGGTCCACCCGATCCACGAAGGCGTCGTCGGCGGCGAGTCCCTGCAGCTCGTCGGCCGAGAGCGCCGACAACAAACCGGAGGGCTCGCGGCGCACTGCCTCCCAGCGCTGCGGGTCGATGCTCTGGAAGAGGTCGCGGGTCTGGGGGTGCCACGACCACCGCAGGTTCATCGCCAGGTCACCGAGAGCGGAGATGCGCTCGGGCAGGACGGTGCGCACGTTGAAACGTCGGATTGCCTTCACGGGCCAAGAGCATAGGCGGCGAGGTGCCCGGCCGGGCAGCCAGCCACGGACCCGTCCGCGATCTGGAAGGCACCGTCTCACGGCCGGGCCGAGCCTGCGCCCCGCACGCTCCCCCACCCTCGTGGGCGCGGGCCGCTCGCGTTTGGCCGCGGAACGAGTAGCGTCTGCTTCGTGACAGCCCGCGCCACGACTGCCAGCCCTCTGACCGCCGCTGCCCAGATCCCCGTGGGCCGCATTCCCGTGCAGGACGTCCGACCCTGCGTCGACTGCGGCGACAGACCCGCCAAGTCGGTGGTCGGCGAGCAGTTCGACGTCACCGCCACCGTCTTCCGGGAGGGCCACGACGCGGTGAACGCCACCGTGGTGCTCACCGGTCCGGACGGCAGCGAGCAGCACGTGCCGATGACCCTCGTCTCCGCCGGCCTCGACCACTGGTCCGCGGTCGTCGGCGCCGACCGGGTCGGGATGTGGTCCTACCGGGTGGAGGGCTGGTCGGACCCCTATCGCACCTGGGAGCACGACGCCTCCATCAAGGTCGCAGCCGAGGTCGACACCGAGCTCATGCTCGAGGAGGGCGCCCGGGTCCTCGAGCGGGCCGTCACGGAGGTCACCCGCACGCCCGAGCAGGCCCAGCCGCTGCGCGACGCCGTGGTCGCGCTGCGCGACGTGAGCAGGCCTGCCATGGTCCGGCTCGAGGCCGGCACCTCGCCCCAGGTGGAGCGCGAGATCGCGGCGCGCCCCTTGCGTGACCTGGTCAGCCCCAGCAAGGAGCACCCCTGGCTCGTGGAGCGGGAACGAGCGTTGTATGGCGCGTGGTACGAGATCTTCCCCCGCTCCGAGGGCGCGTGGCAGGACGAGGAGACGGGGCGGTGGACGTCCGGGACGCTCGAGACCGCGGCGCAGCGGCTGCCCGCCATCGCCGACATGGGCTTCGACGTGGTCTACCTCACACCGGTCCACCCGATCGGGATGGTGGGCCGCAAGGGTCCCAACAACACCCTGTCCGCGGACGAGCACGATCCCGGCTCCCCCTATGCCATCGGTTCGGCCGAGGGTGGGCACGACGCCATCCACGCCGACCTGGGCGACTTCGACGACTTCGACGACTTCGTGGGCAGGGCCGAGAGCCTGGGGCTGGAGGTCGCGCTCGACCTGGCCCTGCAGTGCGCACCGGACCACCCATGGGTCACGTCCCACCCGGAGTGGTTCACCACGCGGGCCGACGGCACCATCGCCTACGCGGAGAACCCGCCCAAGAAGTACCAGGACATCTACCCGCTGAACTTCGACAACGACCCGGAGGGCATCTACGCCGAGGTGCGCCGGGTGGTCCAGGTCTGGATCGACCACGGCGTCAAGATCTTCCGGGTCGACAACCCCCACACCAAACCGTTGGAGTTCTGGCAGTGGCTGATCAGCGATGTCGCCGTCGACACACCGGACGTCATCTGGCTGGCCGAGGCGTTCACCCGCCCGGCGATGATGCACGCGCTGGCCAAGGTGGGTTTCCAGCAGTCCTACACCTACTACGCCTGGCGCAACACGACGTGGGAGCTGGAGGAATACGTCCGGGAGCTCGCGGGTGAGTCCGCGACCTACATGCGCCCGTCCTTCTGGCCGACGACCCACGACATCCTCACGCCCTACATGCAGTACGGCGGCCCAACCGCCTGGAAGGTGCGCGCCGCGCTCGCCGCAACCATGGTGCCGACCTACGGGATCTATGCCGGCTACGAGCACGTCGAGCACGTGGCCCGGCCGGGCGCCGAGGAGCAGATCGACAACGAGAAGTACGAGTACAAGGACCGCAAGTGGTTCGAGCGCGAGCCGGGCGGCGCCCGCGCCGGCCAGACGCTGGCGCCCTATCTCAAGCGGCTCAACGAGATCCGCGCCGCGCACCCGTCCCTGCACTGGTTGCGCAACATCTCCTTCCACCACGTCGACGACGAGAACCTCCTCGCCTTCTCCAAGCGAAGGACCGTCGACGGCCGCGACGACGTGGTCATCGTCGTCGCCAACGTCGACCCCCATGCGACCCGCGAGTCATGGCTGCACCTCGACATGCACGCCCTGAGCATGGAGCACGACGAGTCCTTCCTCGCCCACGACCTGGTCACCGGGGACTCCTGGCACTGGGGGGAGCACAACTTCGTCAGACTCGGCCCGGACGGCGAACCGGCGCACATCATCCACGTGAGGAGGTTCTGATGCAGGGTCTCAACCTGGCCCAGCCGGGCCTCAAGCACGACCCCGACTGGTTCCGCAAGGCTGTCTTCTACGAGGTCCTCGTCCGCGCCTTCGACGACTCCAACGGTTCGGGCGCCGGCGACTTCAGCGGCCTGGTGGGCAGGCTGGACTACCTGCAGTGGCTCGGCATCGACGCCCTCTGGCTGCCCCCGTTCTACGCCTCGCCGTTGCGCGACGGTGGTTACGACATCGCCGACTACACGGCCGTGCTGCCCGAGTTCGGCACCCTGCCGGAGTTCACCGAGCTGGTCTCGCAGGCGCACGCGCGCGGAATCCGGATCGTCACCGACCTGGTCATGAACCACACCTCCGACCAGCACCCGTGGTTTCAGGCCTCGCGCGCCGACCCGGAGGGTCCCTTCGGCGACTTCTACGTCTGGTCCGACACCGACGACAAGTACTCCGACGCCCGGATCATCTTCGTGGACACCGAGGTCTCCAACTGGACCTTCGACCCGGTCCGCAGACAGTTCTTCTGGCACCGGTTCTTCTCCCACCAGCCCGACCTCAACTTCGAGAACCCCGCAGTCCAGGAGGCGATGTTCGACGTCGTGCGTTTCTGGATGGACATGGGGATCGACGGGTTCCGCCTCGACGCCGTCCCCTACCTGTTCGAGGAGGAGGGCACCAACTGCGAGAACCTCCCGCGGACGCACGAGTTCCTCGCGTCGCTGCGGGCCATGGTCGACGAGGAGTACCCCGGCCGGATCCTGTTGGCCGAGGCCAACCAGCTCCCCTCCGAGGTGGTCGACTACTTCGGCACACCGGAAGCACCGGAGTGCCAGATGTGCTTCCACTTCCCCGTCATGCCTCGGCTCTACTACTCGCTGCGCGAGGAGAAGGCCGCGCCGATCATTGACGTGCTGGCACAGACACCACCCATCCCACCGGGCACGCAGTGGGGGACCTTCCTGCGCAACCACGACGAGCTCACCCTCGAGATGGTCTCGCCGGAGGAGCGCGTCGCCATGTACGGCTGGTACGCGCCCGACCCGCGGATGCGCGCCAACGTCGGCATCCGCCGCCGACTCGCGCCGTTGCTCGACAACAGCCGGGCCGAGATCGAGCTGATCAACGCCCTCCTGCTGTCCCTGCCCGGTTCGCCCTGCCTCTACTACGGCGACGAGATCGGCATGGGCGACAACATCTGGCTCACCGACCGCGACGCCGTCCGCACCCCGATGCAGTGGACGCCCGACCGCAACGCCGGCTTCTCCTCCGTGGACCCGGGCAAGCTCTACCTCCCGGTCATCTCGAGCCTGATCTACCACTACAACAATGTCAACGTCGAGGCCAACATGGCCTCTGGCGCCTCACTGTTGCACTGGATGCGCGGCATGCTGCAGGTCAGGTCGCGGCACCCGGTCTTCGGGATGGGGGTCTTCGAGTCATGCACCGCAGACAACGAGGCGGTGCTGGCGTTCACCCGCGCGATGGACCCCCAGGAGAGCTCGGAGGTCGAGGGCTTCGCCAGCGTGCTGTGCGTCAACAACATGTCCAGCCGGCCGCAGGCCACGACGATCCGTCTCCCGGACGTGTTCAAGGGCCGCCAGCTGGTCGACCTCTTCGGCGGCACCGGCTTTCCCCCCGTCTCCGACGACGGTTCGGTCATGCTGACCCTCGGGTCACGCGACTTCTTCTGGCTGGGCCTGCAGGCTCCGGGAGGCCTCGTCCATGGCTGAGGTCCACCACCACGCGACGCTGACGCCGACCAAGCTCGAGCTCCTGCCGGACTGGATGGCACGTCAACGCTGGTATGCCGCGAAGGGTCACCAGCCACGGTTGCGCTCGCTCTGGTCGTGGCGGCTCGACGACCCGAGCGGTGCGGTCGGCATCGAGATCCTCGTGGTGGCTGACGACTCGGGCACCCGTCCGGTCGTCTACCAGGTGCCGTTGACCTATCGCGGTGCGCCCCTGGAGGGTGCCGACCATGCCCTGGTCGGCACGCTGCAACACAGCGTCCTCGGACGACGCTGGGTCTATGACGCGCCGCACGACCCCGTGTTCACCACCCAGCTGCTCGAGCTCGTGCTGGGACGAGTGACCGCCCAGGCCGGCAGCGTCTCGGACACGCCCGAGCCTGCCGTGGTCGCCCGCTGTGCCGCCGTGGCCCCGGACCTTCGGGTCCTGGACTACCGCGTGCTCTCGGGCGAGCAGTCGAACACCTCGGTCATCTACGACGCCGTCGACACTGCCGGGGCGCCACGACCGGTGATCGGCAAGCTGTTTCGCGTGCTGCACTGCGGCGAGAACCCCGACGTCGTCCTGCAGACGGCTCTGGCCGAGGCAGGGTGCGACCGTGTGCCGACCCCCGTCGGCGACGTGAGCGCCGCATGGCCCGACGAGTCCGTCGCAGGAGGCACCGCGCGTGGGCACGTCGCCTTCGTGCAGGAGTTCCTCCCAGGGGTGCAGGACGCCTGGCGTGAGGCGCTGGCGGCGGCACACGAGGACCGCGACTTCAGCGCCGGCGCCCGGGCGCTCGGACGCGCCACGGCCGAGGTGCACCAGGTCCTCGCCACCGTGCTGCCCACCGAGGCGCCGACTCCCCAGCAGAAGTCGGAGCTGGTGGAACGCATGCGTGCCCGGCTGCGTGACGCGATCGCGAGTGTGCCGTCGCTGGCGGGTGCGGCGGACGCCGTCGACGACCTCTACGTCGCCGCTGAGCGTGCGGACTGGCCCGTCCTGCAACGGATCCACGGCGACTACCACCTGGGGCAGGTGCTCGACGCCCCGGGGCGGGGATGGGTGCTGCTCGACTTCGAGGGCGAGCCGATGCGCCCCCTCGCCGAGCGCTCCGAGCCGGACGTGGCACTGCGCGACGTAGCGGGCATGCTGCGGTCGCTCGACTACGCTGCCGGGTCGGTCGCCAAGGACAACGGTCTCGACCGGGCCCGTTGGGCCACGGCGGCACGAACGGCGTTCCTCGAGGGTTACGGCGAGTCGGCAGGACGTGATCCGCGCGCCGACGCCCCTGTGCTGGACGCCCTCGAGCTCGACAAGGCGCTCTACGAGGTGGTCTACGAGGCCCACAACCGACCGAGCTGGATCTCCATCCCCACGACCGCGATCGCCCGCCTCGTCGCGGGCTCGAGGAGCTGACCCGTGTCCGAGACACCGCCCCCCACTGCCCTGGCCGTCGACCGCCACGAGCTTGCCGCCGTGATCAGCGGTCAGCACCGCGACCCGCACTCGGTCCTCGGCGCGCACGGGCGCGACGGCGCGGTCACCATCAGGGCGCTGCGGCCTCTGGCCCAGAGCGTGACCGCGGTGCTCCCCGACGGGACGCGCGTCCCGCTCGCCCACGAGTTCGAGGGCATCTGGGCGGGCGCCGTTGCCCTGGACGAGGTGCCCGACTACCGGTTGCTCGTGGCCTACGGCGACGGCTACGAGCACCACCAGGACGACCCCTACCGCTTCCTACCCACCCTCGGCGACGTCGACCTGCACCTGATCGGTGAGGGCCGGCACGAACAGCTGTGGACCGTGCTCGGTGCCCACGTCCACCGGTATGACGGGCCGCTGGGCGAGGTGCGCGGCACCTCCTTCGCCGTGTGGGCACCCCACGCCCGGGCGGTGCGCGTCATCGGCGAGTTCAACCAGTGGAACGGGCTGACCCACCCGATGCGCTCACTGGGACCGACCGGGGTGTGGGAGCTGTTCGTCCCCGGCGTCCAGGAGGGGCAGCGCTACAAGTACGAGATCCTCAGCGCCCGCGGGGTGTGGCACGCGAAGGCAGACCCACTGGCACGCGCCTCGGAGGCACCGCCTGCGACGGCCTCGGTGGTGACCAGCTCGTCATACGCGTGGCAGGACGACCCCTGGCTGGAGCAGCGTCGCCGGGAGGACGCGCACACCGGGCCGATGAGCGTCTACGAGGTGCATCTCGGTTCGTGGCGGCAGGGTGAGTCCTACCGCGAGATCGCCGACCATTTGAGCGCCTACGTCAAGGACCTGGGCTTCACGCACGTCGAGCTGCTGCCGGTGATGGAGCACCCCTACGGGCCCTCCTGGGGCTACCAGGTCACCGGCTACTACTCCCCCACGGCGCGCTACGGCACGCCCGACGACTTCCGCTACTTCGTGGACACCATGCACCGGGCCGGGATCGGCGTCATCCTCGACTGGGTGCCCGCGCACTTCCCGCGCGACGCGTTCGCGCTGGCCCGCTTCGACGGGCAGGCCCTCTACGAGCACCCGGACCCGCGCCGCGGCGACCAGCCCGACTGGGGCACCCACATCTTCAACTTCGGGCAGCCGCAGGTGCGCAACTTCCTCGTGGCCAACGCGCTCTACTGGCTGGAGGAGTTCCACGTCGACGGTCTGCGGGTGGACGCCGTCGCCTCGATGATCTACCTCGACTACTCACGCAAGCCCGGCGAGTGGGTGCCCAACGTCCGGGGCGGCCGCGAGCACCTCGAGGCGGTGGCGCTGCTGCAGGAGACGAATGCCACGGCGTACAAGCGCACCCCGGGCATCGTCACCATCGCGGAGGAGTCGACCTCCTGGGCCGGTGTCACTGCTCCGACGGACCGAGGCGGGCTGGGCTTCGGGCTGAAGTGGAACATGGGCTGGATGCACGACTCGCTCGACTACATGGCCGAGAAACCGATCAACCGGCAGTACCACCACACCATGCTCACGTTCCCGCTGATGTACGCTTGGAGCGAGAACTACGTCCTCCCGATCAGCCATGACGAGGTCGTCCACGGCAAGGGTTCGCTGCTGCGCAAGATGCCGGGAGACCGGTGGCAGCAGCTGGCCAACCTGCGGGCCTACCTCGCCTACATGTGGACCCAGCCCGGCAAGCAGCTGCTCTTCATGGGCTGCGAGTTCGGCCAGGAGTCGGAGTGGGCCGAGTCGCGCAGCCTCGACTGGTGGTTGCTCCAGCAGCCCGCGCACTCGGGTGTGCACTCGCTCGTGCGCGACCTCAACGCGGTCTACAGATCGCGACCGGCACTGTGGGAGCTCGACGCGGACCCGGCCGGCTTCCGCTGGCTGGACGCCGATGACCACCGCGGAAACACCTTGTCCTACCTACGATTCGGTCGACCGGACGAGTTAGGGGAGCGCCCCGTCGTGGCCTGCCTGATGAACTTCAGTGGTCAGCCTCGTGGAGAGATGCGCGTCGGCCTGCCGCGCGGCGGCCGCTGGAACGAAGTGGTCAACACCGACGCCGAGGCCTACGGGGGATCCGGGGTCGGCAACCTCGGCTCGGTCATGGCGGAGGAGACGCCCTGGCACGACCAGCCGTTCTCCGCCGTCGTCACGCTCCCGCCCCTCGGCGGCCTCTGGCTCGAGCCGGCCGCCGAGGAGGCCGAACTCGACTGACCACGGCCTGAGCCAGCCCGCCAGCCCGCACCCTGATGGAGGAACCGCGATGAACGACTCCCGCGCCGGCACGCCGGCCCAGCCCGCAGACCTGGTCGACGTCGCGCACCTGGTCACCGCCTACTACACGCAGGTGCCCGACCCGGGCCAGGTGGAGCAACGCGTGGCGTTCGGGACCTCGGGGCACCGCGGCAGCAGCCTGGACACCGCGTTCAACGAGACGCACATCCTCGCGACCACCCAGGCCATCTGCGACTACCGGCGTGAGAAGGGCTATGACGGACCGCTGTTCGTCGGACGCGACACCCACGGCCTCAGCGAGCCGGCGTGGGCGTCGGCGCTGGAGGTCCTCGCCGCCAACGACGTCACGGTGCTGGTCGACGACCGGGACGGCTACACACCGACTCCCGCGGTGTCGCACGCGATCCTGCGGGCCAACCGCGGCAAGGGTGGCGGGAGCTCAGGGCTTGCGGACGGCATCGTCGTGACCCCGTCGCACAACCCGCCACGAGACGGCGGCTTCAAGTACAACCCGCCCAGCGGTGGTCCGGCGGACACCGACGCGACCCGCACCATCGCCGACCGGGCCAACGCGCTCATCGAGGCCGGGCTGGAAGGGGTGCAGCGCATCCCCTTCGCCCGCGCGCGGGCTGCCGCCACGGCATACGACTTCATGGGGACCTATGTCGACGACCTGCCGAACGTGGTCGACCTCGAGCAGATCCGGTCGGCCGGTGTCCGCATCGGCGCCGACCCCCTCGGTGGCGCGAGCGTCGCCTACTGGGGCGAGATCGCGGAGCGGCACGGACTCGACCTCACCGTGGTCAATCCCCTCGTCGACCCCACGTGGCGCTTCATGACCCTCGACTGGGACGGCAAGATCCGGATGGACTGCTCGTCGCCGTCGGCCATGGCCTCGCTGATCGAGCGCAAGGACGACTTCGACATCTCGACCGGCAACGACGCCGACTCCGACCGCCACGGCATCGTCACCCCCGACGCCGGCCTGATGAACCCCAACCACTACCTGGCCGTGGCGATCCGCTACCTCTACGGCGGTGCTCGCCCGGGCTGGGCGCCCGACGCGGCAGTCGGCAAGACGCTCGTGTCGTCCTCGATGATCGACCGGGTCGTCGCCGACCTGGGTCGAACCCTGACCGAGGTGCCGGTCGGCTTCAAGTGGTTCGTGCCGGGGCTGCTCGACGGCTCGATCGCGTTCGGTGGCGAGGAGTCCGCCGGCGCCTCGTTCCTGCGCCGCGACGGCAGCGTGTGGACCACCGACAAGGACGGCATCATCCTCGCGCTGCTCGCCTCCGAGATCCAGGCCGTGACGGGCGAGTCACCCAGCCAGCACTACGCCGGGCTGGTCGAGAAGTTCGGTGACCCGGCCTACGCACGGGTCGACGCGCCAGCCTCCCGCGACCAGAAGGCAAAGCTGGCGGCGCTCTCCCCCGATGACGTGACCGCGGACTCCCTGGCGGGGGAACCGATCACCGGCAAGCTCACCAAGGCACCGGGCAACGACGCGAAGATCGGCGGGCTCAAGGTCACCACGGAGAGCGCCTGGTTTGCCGCCCGCCCGTCGGGCACGGAGGACGTCTACAAGATCTACGCGGAGTCCTTCCGCGGGCCCGAGCACCTCGAGCAGGTGCAGGCCGAGGCCCGCGAGGTGGTCGAGGCCGCCCTCACCTCCTGACGCGTCCTCCCGCTCAGGCCGCCAGCCGCGCGCTCTCGTCCTTGACCCACAGGCCGACCAACCCACGGAAGTGGCCGAGGAACCGGTCGAGTTCGTGCGGCGGGTAGGTGGACCGCACGGTGTCCACCAGCAGGGTGTCGAACTCCGGTGACTGCACCCACTCCAGGACCATCTCGTCGAGGTGCGGGAACGCCTGGGCGCAGAACTCCTCGTAGCGCGCCTTGTCGAAGTGCTGGTCGGCCAGCTTCTGGTAGCCCGCGAGCTTGTCGCGGTAGCCCAGCGCCTCCTGGTCGGCGACCGCGAACCACGGGTCGGGGTCGACCTGCGTCCTGGCCTTGCGACCGGTGGCGAGGCAGAAGGTGCTCCACTTCAGCAGCGCCTTCATCGCCCAGGGAAAGTAGTAGTGCAACGAGGTGACGGCCACGTCCGGGCAGGCATTGGCGTAGTCGATCGGGTAGACCACCCCGTCCTTGACGAGCATCTCGCAGGAGTTGAACTCCCACCGGAAGAAGGCGTTGACGGTCTGCGCGATGGTGACCGCCTCGGCACCGACCTGCGGCGTGAGGAAGTCGTAGGCGACGGCATACCGGTCGTGCATGGGCAGGTCCGGGCGGAACTTCATGATCATGCTCTCAGGACCGATGGTCAGGGCCCGGGCGAACACCTCGTAGCCGTCGACTGCGGCCTGCAGGTGCATGAGCATCTCGCCCGAATCGTCATACGCGCGGTGCAGATCGGCCTGGTTCTTGATCATGGAGACCCCGCGCCACGCACCTCCGTCGAACGGCTTCATGAACATCGGGTAGCCGATGCCGTTCGCGATCGCGTCCAGGTCGAACGGCTGGTTGTACTTGGACGACGTGTAGGCCCAGCGGACGTTGTCGACCGGGTTCTTGTAGGGGACGAGCACGGTGTCGGGCACGTTCATCCCGAGGCGCATGAGCGCGCAGTAGGCCGAGTGCTTCTCCATCGACTGGAAGGTGAAGGGGCTGTTGAGCAGGTAGACGTCGTCCATCAACGCGACCTTCTTCAGCCATTCGCGCGGGTGGTAGTACCAGTGCGCGAGGCGGTCGATGACCAGGTCGTCGTGGGGCTTGTCGCGGAGGTTGAACGGCTCGATGGTCAGCCGTTCGGTGGTGAACGAGTGCCGGGCCCCCGAGGAGTCGCTGATCACCCCCAGCCGCCGCACGAGGGCCTCGAACGCCCTTGGCCAGTCCTCCTCGGCGCCGAGGAGGAGACCGATCTGGTGCGTGCGCGAGGAGGCCATGCTCATTCCTAACAGAATCGGGGCAGGTGGTGGGCGAGTTGACGTTGCCACCACGGCCAGTCGTGCGCCACGTCCTCTCCCCAGACGTCCAGCTGGTGGGTGATCTGCTTCTCCGCCAGCAGGGCCGCAAAGCTGCGGGTGGACGGCAGCGCCCCGGTCGGGTGCGTCTCGAAGGCCCCCTGCCCGACGACCAGCAGGACCGACAGCCGGGCGCGCAGCCAGTCGAGCTGGTCACCGTGCAGACCGCCGACGTAGTCGGTGGGGTTGGCGAAGTAGGTCTCGTCACCACGCTCGCCCCAGGCGTGCCAGCTGCCGACGTCGTAGTTGCCGGACAGCCCGATGACCAGCGGAGCCACGTCGGCGCGTTGGAAGGCGAAGTGCACCGCGTGGTAGGCGCCCATCGAGACCCCGAGGGCGATCATCTCGTGGCGGCCGCCGGTCTGCTCCTCGATCCACGGAAGGACCGCCCGGTCCAGCCAGCCCTGGTAGGTCCGGTGTCGGCGCGCGCGCTCCTCGATCGACACGGACCGGTCCGACCAGGACCAGGCGTCGATGGAGTCCACGCAGAAGAAGCTCACCCGGCCGTCCTGGACCAGCCCGGACACGGCTTCCACCATGCCGTTGCTCGCGAAGTCCTCGGCACGACCCGCCTCACTGGGAAAGACCAGGACGGGGCGCCCATAGTGCCCGTAGCGGAGCACGCCGAGCCGGTGATCGGTCCCCGGCACCTCCAGGTCGACCCGTTGCCCGTCCATGCGGTCATCCTTGCGCACGAGCGACGTGCGGCGCCACACCGGCGCGACCTCGGCCGGGACGGTCGGCGATCCTCAGAAGAGGGCGTTGGTGAGGGCCGAGCGGGCCTTCCTGACCCGCTCGTCGGTGCTCCCCACGACCTCGAAGAGCCCCAGCAGGTGCTCGCGGGCGGCGTTGCGCTCCTCGTCGCTGGTCGCCCGCACCAGGTCGATCAGCCGCACGAAGGCGTCCTCGACGTGTCCGCCGAGCACGTCGAGGTCGGCCACCATGGTCTGGGCCGCCACGTCGGTGGGTGCGTCGGCAGCCTTGGCCCGCGCGGCGGCCAGGTCGACGCCGGCGGTGCGCTGCATCAGCGTGACCTGACCCAGCCCGAGCTTGGCGTCGGCGTCGGTGGGGTCCGCCTCGACGGCGCGGGTGAAGGCGTCCGCGGCCGCCTGCAGGTCACCGCGCTCGATCGCGTCGTAGGCCTCCTGGTGCAGCGGCGGCAGCTCCGCCTCGACGTCGCCGTCGGACCCATCGGCCGGTCCCTCGTCGGCGTCGGCGTCGTGGTCCCCGGGCACGCGGCCGGCCACCCCGTTGCTGACCGCGATCTTGACGACCTCCTCGAGCAGCTGCGTGGCCGCCTCGTCGGACGGGATGGGGGGCAGCGGCATCGGCTGCCCCTGCAGGAACGCCACGGTGGTCATCGGGGTGCCCGCCGGCAGCTGGGCGCTCTGGCCGAGCTGCTGGAAGGCCTGGGCGATCTCGGGCGCCTGGTCGATGTCGACGACGCCGAGCTGGACCCGCCCGGCCTGGGCGCGAACCGCCTTGGCCAGCTGGTCCACGGGGCCGCGGGACGCCGGTTGCGAGGCGGCCCAGAGGGTGATGACGACCGGGTACCGGGAGGAGGCGTTGACGAGGGTGCCGAAGCCCTGGGCGTCGATGTCGACGACGAGGCCGTCGGTCGAGCCGCCAGCACCTGTCGCCCCGCCTCCCGGCGCGCCTTGGCCCGCGGGGGGCTGGGCGAGGGCGGACAGGTCGACGGCGCCCCGGAGGGCCGCGGCATTGAACGGCTGCGAAGTCATGTCGTCATTGTCCCTGATCCACGCGCGAGGACGTCAGTGGCCCTTGCCGCCCACGAGATGTTCCGAGGCCCCGACCAGGGTGGCCCGGCCGGTCCCTTCCGGCACCTCGAACACCAGGAACTCGATCGTGGTCACCCGTGCCGAGATCTCGATCTTCTGCTGGTCGGGGGCGAACACCTGGAAGGCCTTGGTGGGCTTGACCGTCTGGCCCGGCTTGATGTGGAAGTTGTCGTGCCGTTCCAGTGCGGCGAAGACGAGCGCACCACCGCCCTGCTGCTGCACGGTGACGACGGAACCAGGCAGGACGCGGTGTGACTGGCCGAAGTCGGCCTGCGTCCGCACGGCGTCGGCCTGCTGCGCCGCCCCGGCCCGCACGGACGCGGCGAAGTGGTCGGCGGCGAACGGGCGGTGGTCGACCTTCTTGCGCGGATAGCTCAGGTAGCGGGAGTAGTCGGAGAGCAGGGCCTCCGGCTTGACGGCCAGCTGCCGAAGTGCCGACCGCGCGGCCTTGCCGGGGTGACGGCCGGTCGCCACGACCGAACCGTTCTCCCGGGGGTCGAACGTCGCGATCGAGGTGCCCGGCAGCATGAGCGCCGACTCCTGGATGCGGAACGGGGCGCTTGCCCGGTCGGCACGCATCAGGTGCAGCACCGGCGTCTCCCGGTCAGGCGGCTCGGTCTGGACGACCAGGTATGCCGGGTGGCCGGCTCCGCGGCTGATCGCCAGCACGTTGGGGCGCACCGGGGCGAAGACCGGGTTGTCGGGAGAACCTCTGCGAACCTTCGCGACGCGCGCGTCCCCCGTGGCCGCGCGCAACCCCGCGCCCGTCCAGGCGGACCGGCGTGCCTGCTGCGCCGCCTTGCCGCTCCTGCTCACCGACTGGTTCTGGGCGGTCAGGGCCCGGGCCGCTTGCTGCTCGGCACGCTCCGGGCTGATGACGCCCTCGGGCGCAGGAGGGGTGGGACTGGAGGTGGACGTCGGCAAGTCGCTGGGCGTGGACGAGGACGGCCCGCTGGTCGCCTCGCCGCTCGCACTCGGGGCGACCATGCTGGTCGCCCCGCCGCTCGGCGAGGCGGAGCCACCGGCGTCCGCGTCGGAGCCGCTGCACCCGGCGACGGCCAAGAGGGCAGCGGTCGTGAGGACGACGGCAAAACGGGCTCTCATGCCTGCACGATAAGCAGAGTGCCGCCGATCGGAGAATTCCCGGCTCCGTCGAGCAGCTCGTGGGACGCGCTCAGAACCGTGCCGGCTCGCGGTAGACGCCCCACACGTCACGCAATGTGTTGCAGATCTCGCCCATGGTCGCCTCGACGCGGACGGCGTCGAGCATGGCCGGGATCATGTTGTCCTCCGTGGCCGCGACGTCGACCATGTGCTCCAGCGCCGCGCGCACCGCTGCGTCGTCGCGACCCGCCTTGCGCTCACCGAGCACGCGTACCTGGTCGCGCTCCACCTCGTGGCTGACCCGCAGGATCTCCAGCTCGCTGCTGATCGACTCGGTGTGGCAGTTGACGCCGACGACCTTCTTGTCACCCTTCTCGAGCGCGACCTGGTACTGGAAGGCAGCCTCGGCGATCTCGGACATGAACCAGCCGTCCTCGATGCCCCTCAGGATCCCGGAGGTCATCGGACCGATCTGGTGCTCTCGCTCCCCGTCCTCGTCTGCCGCCCGGTCCTTCTCGCCCATCGACCGGATCTTCTCGAAGATCGCCTCGGCCTCCGCCTCGATCTTGTCGGTGAGGGCCTCGACATACCAGGAACCGCCGAGCGGATCGGCGACGTTGACCACGCCGGTCTCCTCCATGATCACCTGCTGGGTGCGCAGGGCGACCTCGGCGGACTGCTCCGTCGGCAGAGCGAGCGTCTCGTCAAGAGCGTTGGTGTGCAACGAGTTCGTGCCACCGAGCACCGCGGCGAGCGCCTCGACGGAGGTGCGCACCACGTTGTTCATCGGTTGCTGTGCGGTCAGCGACACACCGGCGGTCTGGGTGTGGAAGCGCAGCCACTGCGCCTTGTCGGTCTTGGCGCCGTAGACGTCGCGCATCCATCGCGCCCAGATGCGCCGGGCGGCACGGAACTTCGCGATCTCCTCGAAGAAGTCGAGGTGGCTGTCGAAGAAGAAGGACAGTCCGGGGGCGAACGCGTCGACGTCGAGGCCGCGGGACAGCCCGAGCTCGACGTAGCCGAAGCCGTCGGCGAGGGTGAACGCCAGCTCCTGCGCGGCCGTCGACCCTGCCTCGCGGATGTGGTAGCCGGATACCGAGAGCGGTTTGTAGGCGGGGATGTTCGCCGAGCAGTACTCCATCAGGTCACCGATGAGACGCAGGTGCGGCTCGGGCGCGAACAGCCACTCCTTCTGCGCGATGTACTCCTTGAAGATGTCGGTCTGCAGCGTGCCGTTGAGGATGCCGGTGTCGACCCCCTGGCGCTCCGCCGCGACGAGGTACATGCAGAACACGGGCACCGCAGGGCCGCTGATCGTCATCGAGGTCGTCACGTCACCGAGCGGGATGTCCTTGAACAACCGCTCCATGTCGACCGCCGAGTCGATGGCGACGCCGCAGTGCCCGACCTCGCCGAGACTGAGCGGCTCGTCGGAGTCGCGACCCATCAGGGTCGGCATGTCGAACGCCACCGACAGGCCACCGCCACCGCTGCGCAGGATCATCTTGTAGCGCTCGTTGGTCTGCTCGGCGTTGCCGAACCCCGCGAACTGCCGGATCGTCCACGCGCGCCCGCGGTAGCCGGTCGGGTAGAGGCCACGGGTGAAGGGGTACTCCCCCGGCCAGCCGATCCGCTCCATCCGCTCGTCGGCCGCCTCGGCAGCGGCGTCCGGCCCGTAGACCGGGTCGACCTCGACGCCGGACAGCGTGGTGAAGTCGGCGTCGCGCACGCGCCCCTTGGCCAGCGCATCGTCATACCGCTCCTGCCACCGCGACCGGCCGCTGGTGGGGACGGAGGGCTCGGGTTGCTGCGCAGTGGTGGTCATACCCCCAATTTACTAGGACGTCCTAGTAATGTCACATCCCCGGCTCAGGCGTCGAAGTCGCCGCTCCCTCTGGCGCTTCTCCGCCATCGCTCCGGGCCTCGCTTCGCTCGGGTCCTCACTCAGGCGTCGAAGTCGCCGGCACCGAGGCGGACCTTGCGCAACAACGCGAAAAGCTGGGCCAGCTCGGCCGTGCTGAGCGTGCCGAGGTTGAAGTCCGACACCACCAGGTCGCGGGTCGCCGCCTCCATCACGTCCTCGCCGGCCGGAGTGATCCGGGCGAGCGCACCACGACCGTCCCTCGGGTTGGGCACCCGGTCGACGAAGCCCTGCGCCGCCAGCCGCTGCACGATGTTGGTCGCACTCGTGGGGTGCACCATGAGCCGCTCCCCCACCTTGCTCATCGGCAGCTCCCCTCGGCTGCTGAACGCCAGCAGCACCAACGCCTCGTAGCGCGCGAAGGTGAGCCCGTGCGGTGCGAGCCGGGAGTCGAAGTCGCCGAGCAGGATCTGCTGCACGCGCATGATCGAGGTGGCCGCCGCCATCTCCGCCGGTGCCGCCTGCGCACCCCACCGGGCCCGCCAGAGGTCGCGGGCACGCAGGATCGGGTCGAAAGGCAACCGGAATCGGGCGGGCACGGGGCCAACCTAGTCTGGATGCCATGGAACACCTCGACATCCCCGGCGCCGGGCGGGTCAGCCGCATCGGCCTGGGCACGTGGCAGTTCGGCACCAAGGAGTGGTGCTACGGGGAGGAGTACGCCGACCACACCGCCGGCCAGATCGTCCGGCGGGCACGTGAGCTCGGGGTCACCCTCTTCGACACCGCCGAGCTCTACGGGTTCGGCCGCAGCGAGCGGATCCTGGGTGAGGCGCTCGGGCCGGGTCGTGACGAGGTCGTCGTGGCCAGCAAGCTGTTCCCCCTCCTGCCGGTTCCCCCGATGGTGCGCCGTCGCGAACGGGCCAGCGCGCGGCGACTTCAGCTGGATCGGATCCCCCTCTACCAGATCCACCAGGCACACCCGCTGGTCCCGGACGCGGTGACCATGCGTGGCATGCGGGACCTGTTGCGGGAGAGGCGGATCGGCGCGGTCGGCGTCTCGAACTACTCCCTCGCCCGCTGGCACAGGGCCGACGCCGCACTCGGGCGTCCGGTGGTCAGCAACCAGGTCCAGTTCTCGCTCGCCCACGCGGGGCCGCTCGCCGACCTCGTGCCCTTCGCGGAGCAGGAGGAGCGGGTGGTCATCGCCTACAGCCCGCTCGCGCAGGGCCTGTTCGGGGGCCGCTATGACGCGACGCACCGGCCGTCGGGGATCCGGTCCCACAACCCCGTCTTCAGCGAGGAGAACCTCACCCGGGCCGCCCTGCTGCTGGACCAGGTGCGGGACGTGGCCGCCGCCCACGACGTCCGCCCCGCCCAGGCGGCGCTCGCGTGGCTGCTGCACCAGCCCCGGGTCGTGGTGATTCCGGGCGCCTCCAGCGTCGAGCAGCTCGAGCTCAACGTCGCGGCGGCGGATGTGGTGCTCGCCCAAGACGAGCTCAGCGCGCTCACCGCGGCGGCGCGTGCCTTCAGGCCGGCGTCGGCCGCGGGGATCGCCCTGGGCGACGCACGGAAGCGGGTGCGGTCACTGCGCTCCTGACCCGGAGCGACGCACCATCCGGATCTCGCGGGTCGGGGTCACCTCGTGCACCGACGTTCCCCCGTCCACGCCGAAGCCGTGCCGCCGGTAGAAGGCCTGGGCGCGCAGGTTCTGCTCCACGACCCACAGGTATGCCGGCCGGTCACCCACCGTGGCCGCCATCAGCTGGTCGGCCACCCCCGAGCCGTGGTGCGCGGCAAGGATGTTGATCGCCCAGAGTTCACCCGGCGTGGGCGGGTCCTCGTCTCGGGCCGGAGCGAACGTCGCAAAACCGATGACGTCCCCGGTGGCGATGTGCTCGGCGATCCGGGTGACCTTGACGACCGGGTCGGATCGTTTCCGCGTGGCGGCAGCGGATTCGTCGGCGATGATCAGCCGCCACTTGGCCACCGACTTCTCGACGTCCATGCCGTCGAGGTAGTCCTGCGGCATCACGCCGGCGTACGCCTCGCGCCACACCCGGACGTGCGTGGCCGCGATGGCCGGCGCATCTTCCGCCACCGGTGGGCGGACGACATACTCGCCCGTCACGAAGTTTCTGAAGCGTCGCCGTCCAGCACGGCGTCGATGCGCCGCACCTTCTCCTGGATCTGACCGGTGTAGCCGGCGCGAAGGTCGGCCTTGAGCACCAGCGAGACCCGTGGGCTGCTGGCCTGGACCGCCTCGCAGGCCCGCTTGACCACGTCCATGCACTCGTCCCACTCACCTTCGATCGTGGTGAACATGGAGGTGGTCTCGTGCGGCAGCCCGGAGTCGCGCACGACACGTATGGCCTCGGCCACGGCCTTGCTGACCGAGCCGTCGGCGGAGTCGGAACCAGAGGGTGCGATGGAGAAGGCGAAGAGCATGTCTCGACCTTATGCCTCTCCACTCGTCCTCTCCTCGGCCACCCGCTTCCACGTCATGACGCCCTGGTCGAGCACGATCTCCGCGTCGGCTTCGGCCGCGGACTCGGGGTCGTGGGTGGCCATCAGCACCACCGCCCCCGCGTCGGCCTCGGCGCGCAGCAGCGCCACGACGCGCTCCCGGTTGCCCGAGTCGAGGTCGCTCGTCGGCTCATCCGCGAGCAGGACGGTCGACCGTGCGGCGAGCCCGCGGGCCACCGCCACCCGCTGCTGCTGGCCGCCGGAGAGCTCCTCGATGAGGTGGTCACCGGAGTCGACCAGGCCCACAGCGGTCAGGGCCTCACTCGCCCTCCTTCGTGCGTCGACAGCGCTCACCCCGAGGGCCAGCAGGGCGGCCGTGATGTTCTCGGTCGCAGTCAACATGTCGGCAAGTCCGTTTCCTTGCGGCACCAAGGCGATCCCGAGTCCCGCGGCGCGCTCGCGCTCGGCGACCAACCGGTCGCCGAAGCGCACCTCCCCCTGACTCGGGGCCACCGCGCCCGCGAGCGCCCACAGCATCGAGGTCTTGCCCGCGCCGGACGGGCCGGTGACCGCGACGAGGCTGCCGGGGCTCAGGTGGAGGGTGACATCGTGCAGGGCGACAACCGTTCCGTAGGCCACCTCGAGGCCCTCGGCTCGCAGCGCGTCCGTCGTCCGGGGCGGTACCTCCACCATGCCGGTCACGGGCGCTTCCCCCGCAGGAGCGCGCTGGTCCCGCTCATCGGGGTGCCCCCTCACTGTCGCTCGTCGGATCGGTGTCGTCGGTGCGGGGCTCCGGAACGAGCCGGTAGGTGCCGTCCTCGGCGTGGACCCGCACGAGCGTGCCCGGTGGCAGGACCTCGAGGGCGTGCGCGGGCAGCGGCAGGAAGCCGTCGGCGGACACGACGGCATACTCCTCTCCCAGCCTGCCCTCACCGCCGATCCGGCCGTCCCTGATGGTGATCGTGCGCGGCATCGCCCGTGCGACCTCGGGGTCGTGGGTGACGAGGACCACCGTGGTGCCGGTCTCCGCGTTGACCCGGGCGATGGTCTGCAGCACCGCGTCGCGGGCCTCGTGGTCGAGCTGGCTGGTGGGTTCGTCGGCGAGCAGCACCCCGGCGCGACCGGCGACCGCGACCGCCAGGGCGGCCAGCTGCAGGTGACCGGGGGTAAGCTCGGACAGCGGGGAGCTCGCCTGGTCGCGCAGACCCACCAGCTCGAGGACTTCCTCGACCTCGGGAAGTACGTCGGCGCCCGCGGAGCGCGCTGCGACCTGGGCAAACTCGACGTTTTCCCATGGGGTGTAGTAGGGCAGCAAGTTGCGGGAGGCACCCTGCAGCATCAGGCTCACCCGACTCGCCCGCATCCGGTCGAGCGCCCGCCCGGACAGCCCCGAGAGCTCCACGTCCCCCACGAAGATCTTGCCGGCACTCGGGCGGAAGAGGCCGCCCAGCAGGGTGAGCAACGTGGATTTGCCCGCTCCGGAAGGGCCCAGCAGCCCGATCATCTCGCCGGGCGCGACCCGCAGGTCGACTCCCGACAGCGCCGCGACGTCATTGCCCTCCGACCGGTAGATGTGCACCAGGCCGTGGGTGGCGATGGCCAGTCCCCGCCGCCCGGTGCTCACGGCATCTCCCTGACGCGCAGCAGGTGGGAACGCGCCGACAGCCAACGACCGCAGAGCGTCCCGACTCCCACCAGCAGCACGAACGCCCCTGCGGCTGAGACCAGCACGGCCGGCCAGTCGGTCACCAGGTCGAGCACCGACACTGCGGGCGGCGTGGAGAAGAGCGGCACGCTCGGCATGGCCAGGTGCGCGCCATAGACCCCGCAGCCCGCGCCGACCACGACGGCGAGGCCGACCACGGGCAGCTGCTCGCCCAGCGCCAGGGCGGTGATGCGTCCGCGCGGCACGCCGGCCAGCCGCAGCGCGGCATAGTCACGGGTGCGCAGCCGCCAGGACGTGGCGACGAGCACCAGCAGCACCAGGGCAGCGATCAGCAGCGCCCCGATGCCCACGACCAGGGCCAGGCCCAGGCCGATCGCGGCGGCCGACTCGTCGTAGGTGCGTCGTTGGTCGCTGGGCGTGGTGGACTCGGTGGCCGAGATGCCGTGCTTGCCCAGGTCCGTGGTTAGCCGCGCCAGCAGGGCCGGGTCGTCGTGGGCGAACCACACCTGCAGGGAGTCCAGCGTCGCGGGCTCCTGCCCGCCGCGCTGCAGCATGTCCAGGTCCACCAGGAGGGTGTCCTTGGGCGCCCCCGGCACGAACGCGACGTGCCCGACGCGGTGCATGGACCGGTCGATCCCGTCGAGCCCGGCGGCCTGGAACCGGCCGTGCTGGGCGTCCGGCGGGCCGGCCCCGGCCAGTAGCGCCGGGAGGTCACTCGGAACCCACCGGTGGGTCATGGTCAGCTCGGGCCCGGCGACCGCGACGTAGTCCACGGCCAGCACCCCGGCCGGCGCGGCCGAGGCGGCGGCCATCCGCCCGTCGCCGTCCGATCCGTCCACGGGGTACCACTCGGACGCCGAACCCAGCCAGACGTGCGGTTGGTCGGAGGTGCGGACCTTCGAGAGGACGAACCGCCCACCCAGGTCGGACGCGCCGATGCCCATGTCCAGGGTCAGCCCGGTGACCGTGCAGCCGGTGCGGCAGGGGAGCAGTGCGTGCAGCACCGTCGCGCGTGACCCCCGGTACGGCAGGTTGCCGAGGATGACGGTCCTCATTTCGTTGTCCGCAGTCAGGAGCTGGAGCCGCAGCTCGACCGGGCTCCCGGGAGACGGCACCATCCCGCTCGTCGACACCTTCGCGGAGATGCTGGTGCCTCGGACCCGTCGCGGTGGCGCGGTCTTCGGGACCAGGCGCGGCAACGCCGCAGCGGCCTCGGGTGCGCCCGGGAACAGGGCGATCCGGCGGAACTGGTCGGGCACCACGGCCTCCACGGTGCTCGCCTCCGGCCCTGGCGGCTGGACCTGCACGACCGGCGTGAGCTCACGCCCGCTCGGGTCGAGCCGGTCCAGCACGCGGCGCACCTCCGACAGGGCGGGGCGGTCGACGGTCACCACGCGCGCGGCGCCGACGACCTGCTGGGCGCTGTCGCTGCGGTTGCGGGCCCCGATCACCAGGGCGTTGGCGGCGAAGACGAGCAGTGCGGTGGAGACGGTGAGGACAGCGACGGCCCGTCGGGTCGCGGGACGACGCGCGATCTGGAGTGCGGACAGGCCCGTGCCCAGGTGTCCGTGGGCCAGCATCGAACGGCCCAGGACGGTGGCCACCGGCACGACCAGGTGGGCCAGGACCAGTCCCACGGCGACGGCCAGAAGGGTGGGGGTCGCCAGGGCCAGCGGTCCCTGCGCGCTGCCCGAGGTGACGTTGACGACTGCGACGATCGCCACCGCGACGACCACCGCATCGGCCGCACCGACCCGCCATCCGACCCGTCGCGCCGGCACCCGCCGCAACAGCGAGGCGACCGGTTCGCGCGAAACGCGCAGTACGGCCATGAAGGCCGTGCCCAGCAGCACGACCGCCGCGAGGAGCAGGGCCACCCACGCGGGCAGGCGCCACTCGAAGGGCGCCGGGACAGGCAGCCAGTAGCGCCGGGCCAGCCACGACAGCACTAGGGTCAGCACGGCACCGGCCGGGACGCCGACGAGCACCATCGCCCCGACTTCGCGCAGCACCAGCCGGCGCGCCCCGCTGGTGCCTCGGCCGCGCAACCGGGCCAGCGCCACCTCGGGTCGCCGCTGCTCCACGACCGCCCCGAGCACCAGCCACAGCACGACCAGAGCGAGCAGCGCCAGCTGCACCATCAGCATGGGCACGATCTGCGCGGCCTGGTCGCGCTCGTGACGCATCTCCTGGGCCAGCGCGGACAGCCCCGAGTAGACGGTGACGGTCGGCAGCCCCGGGCTGGAGACCTCGGGCGCGATCCGGGCCGTCAGCGCGTCCACCTGCGGCCCCAGGTCCATCAGCCGGTCGATGCCGACGACGTCCTTGCGTAGCGGGAAGTCCATCTGGCTGCTGAGGTCCAGCGTCGGGTTCTGGTGCGCCCAGTCGGTGACGGTCGTGGCCCGCGCCGTGAGGATCCGGTCGGTTCGGACACTTCCTGAGTCGGGGTCCTGCGCCCCGGACCACCCGGTCAATGATGTGCCGTACCAGTAGTCACCGCGCCGCTGTTGGTAGACCCCAGTGATCCGGACCGACGTGTTCGTGGGCGGTTGCGTCGTCGGAGTCGTGGACCGGGGCGGGGTGAGCGGGATCTGCTCGCCCACCCGCCAGTGCCAGCTCTTCGCGTCCACGGAACTCACCGCCACCTGACCGGCCGAGGTGGGACACCGGCCCGAGGTGAACCTCACGTGCTCGCACATCCCCCGCCGCCACAGCACCTCCGCCGACAGGGCCACGCCCTTCGGCGACCGCGCGTCGGCGGAGAGGGTCACACTCGGCTGTGGCGGGAGGAAGGCGGTGCGCAGGCGACCGCGCACCTGCGCCCCGAGCTGTTCCGGCGAGGACGCCATGGGCGCGTCCGTCGAAGGTGAGGAGGTCAGCCGCAACCCGCTGGCCTGCACCGGGTCGTGCGCCAGCCGGGCGCCGACCAGTGACTGTTGGAGTGCCCGGTCGTAGAGGGGTGCGAAGACGGCGCAGGCGGTGATCAGCGCCGAGAGCGCCGCGATCACCAGGGCCTGCGCTCGTCGGTACCGGATCGCCTTCCACATGAGCGTGGCAAGTATCAACCCGAACATCGTGTCTGTCAGGGAGATATCCACACGACGTGTCGTGCACTCAGCCGTCCGGCGAGAGCACCCGCTTGAACTCGGCGCAGAGCTCGACCACCCGGAACCCCAGCCGTTCGTTGATCGACACCATGTAGCGGTTGACCTCCGAGTTGCCCGTCTGCACGCGGTAGCTGCCGGGGAAGCGCCGCTGGAACTCGATCAGGTTGCGCACCTTGACCGCGGTGCCGGGTGACGATCTCGGGCGTGGCCTTCTCCTCCTCCAGGTCGAAGTCGCCCATCGGCGCGTCCACCGCGAGCCGGTTCTGCGCCGCGCAGTAGGACGGGAGCAGCTCGTCCGGCAGCCCGTCGGCAAAGGTCTGCAGTGCGTATGCCGCGTGGTGCGGCGCGCTCTCAGCCGCCAGTTCGTCCAGCAGGCCTGTCGAAACAGGCAACTCGAGCTCACGCACGATCTCGGTGATGGCCAACGCGAAGCCGTGGCGCTCGGCGAAGCGGCGGTAGGGATGGGCCTCCCGGTCCGCCACGGGATAACGCGTCGCTCATCAGGCTGTGCCGCCCGAGCTCGCGCGCACGGTCCACACAGTGCTCGACCAAGAGCGACCCGATGCCGGCCCGCCGCCGCTCCGGCTCGACGAACGCCATGAACCACATCAGGTCGGTGTTGTCGAGCAACGGAAGAAAGGTCATCGCGGCGCCGACCATCTCGTCCCCCTCGAACGCGCCGAAGGCCTCGTTCCGCTGCCCCGGGTCGTCCTTGCGCAGGTCGATCCGGCATTCGAGCAGGCTGTCGAGCTGGGCGTGCGGGCGCTCGAACGCCTCTGCCGCCTGCGCCCTCCCGACCACCCGCTGCCGGACGTCCTGCACGGTGGCCGACCGGGCGACCACCTCGCAGGACGTCCTGGGGCGACGGCGCGCGACCTCGGTCAGGTGAGGGCGTCGACGACCTGGTCGGCCGCGGTGTAGGGATCGGTCTGCCCGTCGACCACGTCGGCGGCGAGCGCCTCGACCCCCTCGCCGTGCCGCAGGTCGCCCATCCTGGAACGCAGCGACCGGATCGCGATCGCCTCGATCTCGTCGCCGGCGCGACGCACCCGGCGCTCCCGCAGCGTGCCGTTGGACTCCATCCAGGCAACGTGCTTGTCGATGGCCTCCATCACCTCGTCGAAACCGTCGGACTGCGAGGCCACGGTCTTGACGACCGGGGGACGCCAGAGCCCGGGCTCGGTGCGGTCGCCGAGGCTGATCATGTGGCGGATGTCGCGGACCGTCGCGTCGGCGCCGTCGCGGTCGGCCTTGTTGACCACGAAGACGTCCCCGATCTCCAGGATGCCTGCCTTGGCGGCCTGGATGCCGTCACCCATGCCGGGAGCGAGGAGCACCACCGTCGTGTCGGCCAGCCCCGCAACCTCGACCTCGCTCTGACCCACGCCCACCGTCTCCACGAGCACGACGTCGCAACCGGCGGCGTCGAGCACCCGCAGCGCCTGCGGGGTCGTCCACGAGAGCCCGCCCAGGTGGCCGCGGCTGGCCATCGACCGGATGTAGACCTCCGGGTCGAGGGCGTGGTCCTGCATCCGGATCCGGTCGCCGAGCAGCGCGCCCCCCGAGAAGGGCGAGGACGGGTCGACCGCCAGGATCCCGACCCGCTGCTCCCTGGCCCGGAATGCGGCCACGAGCGCGTTGGTCGAGGTGGACTTGCCGACCCCGGGACTGCCGGTGATGCCGATGATGTGCGCCCGGCCGGAGTGGGGGGCGAGGGCGGACATCACCTCGCGCAGCGCCGGGTGCGCGTCCTCGACCAGCGAGATCAGCCGGGCCACGGCTCGGGGTGAGCCGGCCCGCGCGGCCTCGACGAGCGCCGAGACGTCGACGGGTCGCGCCATCCCTGCCTCAGGCCTTCGGGACGCGGACCACGAGGGCGTCGCCCTGTCCGCCGCCACCGCACAGACCGGCGGCGCCGACTCCTCCGCCTCGGCGCTTCAGCTCGAGGGCGAGGTGCAGGACCAGGCGGGCACCCGACATACCGATGGGATGTCCGAGGGCGATCGCGCCACCGTTGACGTTGACCTTGTCGGCGTCGAGGCCGAGCTCCTTGATCGAGGCCAGTCCCACCGCGGCGAACGCCTCGTTGATCTCGACCACGTCGAGGTCGGTCGGCGAGATGCCTTCTCGCTCACAGGCCTTGGCGATCGCGTGGGCCGGCTGGCTCTGCAGGCTCGAGTCGGGACCGGCCACGACTCCGTGCGCTCCGATCTCGGCGAGCCAGGTCAGGCCGAGCTCCTGCGCCTTGGCCTTGCTCATCACCACCACCGCGGCCGCCCCGTCGGAGATCTGCGACGCCGAGCCGGCCGTGATCGTGCCGTCCTTGCGGAAGGCCGGGCGCAGCCGGGAGAGCGACTCCGTGGTCGTGTCGGCCCGGATGCCCTCGTCGGTCTTGAAGTCGATCGGGTCGCCCTTGCGCTGCGGGATCGAGACCGAGACGACCTCGTCGTCGAAGAGCCCGTCCTTCCAGCCCTTGGCCGCCAGCTGGTGGCTGCGTGCCGAGAAGGCGTCCTGCTCCTCGCGGGAGAACTCCTGGTCGGCCTTGTTGGCGTCCTCGGTCAGGCCACCCATGGCCTGGTCGGTGAACACGTCCCACAACCCGTCGTAGGCCATGTGGTCGTGCATCGTGACGTCTCCGTACCTGAAGCCGGACCGGCTCTTCTCCAGCAGGTGCGGCGCATTCGTCATCGACTCCTGCCCACCGGCGACCACCACATCGAACTCGCCGGCGCGGATGAGCTGGTCGGCGAGCGCGATCGCGTCGAGACCGGACAGGCAGACCTTGTTGATGGTGAGCGCCGGCACGGTCATCGGGATGCCGGCCTTGACCGCGGCCTGCCGGGCCGGGATCTGACCGGCGCCCGCCGTGAGCACCTGGCCCATGATGACGTAGTCGACCTGGTCACCGGTGACACCGGCCTTCTCGAGCGCGCCCTTGATGGCGAAGCCGCCGAGGTCGGTGCCGGAGAAGTCCTTGAGTGAGCCGAGCAACCTCCCCATGGGGGTGCGTGCTCCGGCGACGATGACGGAAGACGGGGCGGTGTCGCTCATGATCGAAGGCCTCCAACGGGTAAGGATCTCTGCTCACCTCCACTGTATCCACGCCGGGCCCTGCCACCGGACGTGACCATCGGCACAGCCGAGCCGGGGGCGCCGCGCCTACTCTTCGACCATGACCTCCGACCTGTTCACCGCCATCGACCACGTGGGCGTCGCCGTGGCCGACCTCGATGCCGCGATCGCGTTCTACCGCGACACCTACGGCATGACCCTCACCCACGAGGAGACCAACGAGGAGCAGGGCGTGCGCGAGGCGATGATGGCCGTCGGGGGTTCCGGCTCCTGCGTGCAGCTGCTCGCACCCCTCTCCCCCGAGTCCACGATCGCGAAGTTCCTGGACCGCTCCGGGCCGGGCGTGCAACAGGTCGCCTACCGGGTCGAGGACATCGAGGCGGTCGGCGCCACGCTGCGCGAGCGCGGCCTGCGGCTGCTGTATGACGCGCCGCGCCGTGGCACGGCCGGGAGCCGGGTCAACTTCATCCACCCCAAGGACGCCGGGGGCGTGCTCGTCGAGCTGGTGCAGCCGGCCTCCGCGCCCTGACCGCGCGGTGTGGCGGTCGTCTCAAACCGCCCCCCAGGCCGCTACCGGCCAGTAGTTTGTCCGGCACCGCAAGCCCACCCGCCGCCTCCAGCCAAGGAGCACGACGATGAAGGACATCCGCGACGCCATCCTCTCCGGGGACCGCCACCAGCAGACGTATGCCGGGCTCCCGCTGCCCGACTCCTACCGCGCCGTCACGGTCCACAAGGACGAGACCGAGATGTTCGCCGGACGGGAGAGCAAGGACAAGGACCCGCGCGAGAGCCTGCACGTCGAGCAGGTGCCCGTGCCGGAGCTCGGGCCGGGCGAGGCGGTGGTCGCGGTGATGGCCAGCGCGATCAACTACAACACCGTCTGGTCCTCGATCTTCGAGCCGATGCCCACCTTCGGCTTCCTCGAGCGCTACGGCAAGCTGTCGGAGCTGTCCGCCCGGCACGACCTGCCCTACCACGTGCTGGGCTCCGACCTGGCCGGGATCGTGCTGCGCACGGGGCCCGGCGTGAACGCCTGGAAGCCCGGCGACGAGGTCGTCGCCCACTGCCTGTCGGTCGAGCTCGAGCACGCCGACGGGCACAACGACACGATGCTCGACCCCGAGCAGCGGATCTGGGGCTTCGAGACCAACTTCGGCGGCCTGGCCGAGCTGGCCGTGGTCAAGACGAACCAGCTGATGCCCAAGGCGGCGCACCTGACCTGGGAGGAGGCGGCCTCGCCCGGGCTGGTCAACAGCACGGCATACCGGCAGCTGGTCTCGCGCAACGGCGCCGGCATGAAGCTCGGTGACGTGGTGCTCGTCTGGGGCGCCAGCGGCGGCCTCGGCTCCTACGCCACGCAGATGGCGCTTGCCTCGGGCGCGACCCCGGTGTGCATCGTCTCCAGCCCCGACAAGGCCGCGATCTGCCACGCGATGGGCGCCGAGCTGGTCATCGACCGCAACGCCGGGGGATACCGCTTCTGGAAGGACGAGCAGACCCAGGACCCCCGGGAGTGGAAGCGCTTCGGCCACGACATCCGCGAGCTCACCGGCGGCCGCGACCCGGACATCGTCTTCGAGCACCCGGGGCGCGAGACCTTCGGCGCCAGTGTGTATGTCGCACGCAAGGGCGGCACGATCGTCACCTGCGCCTCGACGTCCGGGTTCGTGCACGAGTACGACAACCGCTACCTGTGGATGAACCTCAAGCGGATCATCGGCTCGCACTTCGCCAACTACCGCGAGGCGTGGGAGGCCAACGACCTGATCCGGCGCGGGTTGATCCACCCGACGTTGAGCAAGACCTACCCGCTCGACGAGACCGGCCGGGCCGCCCACGACGTGCACCGCAACCTGCACCAGGGCAAGGTCGGCGTCCTGGCCCTCGCCCCGGAGGCGGGCCTCGGGGTCACCGATCCGGAGCTGCGGGCGCGACACGAGGCTGCGATCAACCGGTTCCACGACGCCTGAGACAGAATGCGGGCGTGACGAAGCGACGTTCCACCGGCCGGACGGTGTCAGGAGCACGAGGCGACCTGGTGCGGCGCTGGCGAGCGTGGCGCCACGAGCAGCGCGACCGCTGGCAGGCGAGCAACCGGATCCAGCGGCCGGAGCCGACCGCGACGGCGGGCGAGGTCGGCGCGTCCGCTGCCCCGCCCGCGCCCCACGCTCCCGTCCACCCGGCTGCTGCCCCCGCCCCGCAGGCCGGCGCGGCTGCCGGCCGGGGGCAGGCGTCCGGCGACGACTCCGACTTCGGCCGCGCAGGGCGGCCGCTGAACCGGCAGTCGCCGTTCTACATGGGGTTCGTCGGCGCCATCGGGGTCCTGGTCGCCTACGGGCTGGTGCACGCGGTCACCATGCTGACCACCACGCTCACCCTGCTGGTCGTCGCGATCTTCCTGGCCCTGGCGCTCAACCCCATCGTGGAGTGGCTGACCCGGCGGGGGGTCCGTCGGTGGGGCTCGGTCGGCCTGGTGTTCCTCGGGCTGCTCGTGGTCTTTGCCGCGATCGGCATGCTCGTCGTGCCGCCCGTCGTGCAGCAGGGCACCGAGCTGGCCACGAACGCGCCGGACTACGTCGAGCACGTGCTGCAGAGCCACTGGGTGCAGGAGCTCGACCGCGACTACAACCTCACGGACAAGATCCAGGCGGAGTTCCAGAAGCGAATCACCAGCGGGGACACGGTGGGACAGGTCTTCGGCGGTGTCCTCGGTGCCGGCAAGGCGGTCGTCTCCGGGGTGTTCCAGACGCTCACCGTCTTCGTCCTGACGCTCTACTTCCTGGCCTCGCTGCCCCGCGTGAAGCAGGCGGCCTACCAGATGGTGCCGAGCAGCCGCCGCGAGCGGGTCAGCTCCCTGTCCGAGGAGATCCTGCGGCGGGTCGGCAGCTATGCGATCGGACAGGTCGCCGTCGCGTCGATCAACGCCGTGTGCAGCTGGATCATGATGACGATCCTGGGCATCCCGTATGCCGCGGTGCTGGCCGTGGTGGTCGGCTTCCTGGGCATCATCCCGATGGTCGGCGCGACCCTCGGCGCGGTCCTCGTGGTGATCGTGGCGTTCTTCACCGAGCCACGCCTCGCGATCATCGCCGGGGTCTACTACGTCGTCTACCAGCAGCTCGAGAACTACGTGATCGCACCGCGGGTCATGCAGCGGACCGTCTCGGTCCCCGGGGCGGTCACCGTCGTGGCGGCGCTGGCGGGCGGGACGCTCCTCGGTGTCCTCGGTGCCCTCATCGCCATCCCGATCGCGGCCGGGCTGCTGCTGCTCTACGAAGAGGTCCTGGTGCCTCGGCAGAGCCACGTCTGACCGTGCCGTCCCGCCCGCACCGCGGCCGACGAGCGCCCGGACACGGGAAATGACATCGGCACGGAGGCCCCGCACCGGAAATACTGGAAGCGTGACCCACCCGAGCGCCGTGTCCCGGACCGGCCGGTCCCGATGACCGCTCCGCACCGTCTGGTGCTGGACCGGCTGCGCGACGTCGTGGGCGGCCCGGCCCGGTTCCGGGTGATCTGGCTGCTGTCGGGCGTGCTCGGAATGGCCGCCGCCGACCAGACGGTCGCGGGCGCGGTCGCCCCCGACATGAAGGTTGCGCTGGGGGTCGACAACACCGGGATCGGCCTCCTGGTCACCGCCGCGAGTCTGATGTCCGGTGTGACGACGTTGCCCTTCGGGTTGCTGGCCGACCGGGTGACCAGGGTCCGGCTGCTGGCGGGATGCGTGTTCGCGTGGTCGGCGGCCCTCGCCATCGAAGGTGCGGCGACGTCATACTCCATGCTCTTGTTCGGCCAGCTCGTCCTGGGCGCCGGGGTGGGGGCGGCGACGCCGGTGGTCGCCTCGCTGGCCGGGGACCTGTTCCCCAACGCGGATCGCGGCCGTGCCCTCGGCTTCATCCTCACCGGTGAGTTCGCCGGGGCCGCGACGGGTCTCGTCCTGGCCGGCGAGATCTCGGCCCTGTGGTCCTGGCGCGGGTCGTTCTGGGTCGTCGCCGCGGTCGGGCCACCCCTGGCGGTGGTGCTCCTGCGCCTGCTGCCCGAACCGGCACGGGGCGGAGGCAGCGTCGTGCACGTCGGCGACGCCCTCCTCGGCGTGGGCGACGGGGTGGCCGCCTCGCCACCGGAGGATGCCGACCGCGACGCAGCGGTGGTGCCCGGAGCCGCCCGCAGCGGTCTCGCAGAGGCGATCGAGGACGCCGGCATCGTGCCGCACGAAGGCCTCGTCCTGGACAGCGACCCGGCGGGGCGGTCCTTGGCGTGGGCGGTCCGCTACGTGCTGTCGATCCGCACCAACGTCGTGATCATCCTGGCCTCGGCCCTGGGGTACTTCTACGTCGCGGGCATGCAGACCTTCGCGATCGTCTTCGTGCGGGGTCGGTTCGACGTCAGCCAGAGCCTGGCGACGCTCATGCTGGTCGGGGTGGGGGCGGCGGTGATCGCCGGCACACTGGCCAGCGGCCAGGTGTCGGACCGGCTGATCGGGCGTGGCCACGTCACGAGCCGGCCGCTGGTCGGCGGGGTGTCCCTGCTGTTGGCGGTGGCCTTCCTGCTACCCGGTTTCGGGCTCTCGTCGGTGGTGGTGGCCATCCCGCTGCTGCTGCTCGGTGCGGCCGCCCTGGGCGCGATCAACCCGCCACTGGACGCGGCCCGGCTCGACATCATGCACTCCCGGTTGTGGGGCCGGGCCGAGAGCGTGCGCAACTTCTTCCAGACCCTGCTCAAGTCCGGCTCTCCGCTGGCCTTCGGCTGGCTGTCGACCGTGCTGGCGCCCCCCGGGCCCGCCGACAACCTCGCCCAGGGCGGCGGTGCCGTCGGCCTGACGCGGGCCTTCCTCGTCCTGCTCTCGGTGCTCGTCGTCGGAGGGCTGGTGCTGCTGGTGGCGCGCCGAACCTATCCGCGGGACGTGGCCACCGCGATGGCCTCCGAGGCAGCCACCTCTCGCTAGCCCGCTGTGCACCCTCGAAGTTGCTGGCGATCGGCGTCACCGATGACGCCGAGCCCCAGCAACAAGCGGGGCCGGCGGGTGCCGCTCACTTCCAGGAACCGCGCGGTGTGCGCCGGTGGCGGGCCCGCCAGCAGGGCGTGTGCCAGTGCCGGCGTTCGGCCAGGCCTCCGAGTCCGTCGGCGGGCCAGGCGACCACGTGCGGCGCGGAGGCGGGGACCTCCTGCTGGCAGCCGGGGCAGCGGTAGGCCTTGCCCGAGTCGTTGCCCCGGACGGTGCGCACCAGCCAGTCGCCGTCGGCGTGGCTCTCGGTGCGGACCATGCCCTGCATCGATCGGCCGAGGTCACCACGGGGCCCCTGCGGACGACGACGGTTGGCACGGGGCATACCACCGATTCTGCCAGCCCCCGTGAGGAATCTTTGCGAGGTTCGGGGCGGCGGATTCAAGCGGTGGGTGCAACACCGTGTGGATCTGACTGTTCCGACAGTAGTTGGTCGAGGGCTTCGGCGGGGGTGCGCCAGCCGAGGCGTTTGCGGGGCCGGTCGTTGAGCTCGGCGGCGACCATGTCCAGGTAGCCCG
>NZ_SWMA01000033.1:0-44545 GCF_005222685.1 Segeticoccus rhizosphaerae | reverse complement strand
CACGGCCGCTGGTGACGCACCGTCGTTGTTCGTCGGGGTGGCAGCCGCCAGCCTGCTGGCCGCTGCGCGGGCCGCCGAGCT
Organism: Segeticoccus rhizosphaerae; assembly: GCF_005222685.1. Lineage (NCBI taxonomy): Bacteria > Bacillati > Actinomycetota > Actinomycetes > Micrococcales > Intrasporangiaceae > Segeticoccus > Segeticoccus rhizosphaerae. Next base: position 44,464 of record NZ_SWMA01000033.1, on the reverse strand, counting down.
CACCACGCGGCCGGCGCGGGCAGCGGCCAGGTCGGCGCGGAAGTCGGCCGCGTGCTGGTAGCGCTCCTCTCGGTCCTTGGCGAGCGCGTGCAGCGCTACGGCGTCCAGCGCCGGAGGAACGCTCGACTCGTAGGTGGACGGGGGCTGCGGCATCTCGCCGATGTGCTGGTAGACCAGCGAGACCGGCTCGCCGATGAAGGGAGTGCGCCCGGTGAGCAGCTCGAAGAACAGGCAGCCCGTCGAGTAGAGATCGGAGCGGGCGTCGACCGTGGCTCCCTGCGCCTGCTCCGGCGAGAGGTAGCGGGCCGTCCCGATGACCGCCTGGGTCTGGGTCATCGTGGCCGCGGTGTCGGCGAGGGCGCGGGCGATCCCGAAGTCCATCACCTTGACGGCGCCGGTCGGCGTCAGCATGACGTTGGCCGGCTTGATGTCGCGGTGGACGATGCCCTTCTCGTGGCTGTACTCCAGCGCCTCCAGGACGCCCGAGGTCACCCGTGCCGCCTCGTCCGGCGCGAACGGTCCCGACTCGTCGAGCACCTCGCGCAGGGTGCGGCCCTCGACGTACTCCATGACGATGTAGGGGATCGCGACGCCGGCGCCGCCGGACTCGGTCGTGTGTTCCTCGCCCGAGTCGTAGACCGCGACGATGGCGGGATGGTTGAGCCCGGCCGCCGACTGCGCCTCGCGTCGGAAGCGGGCGAGGAAGGACGTGTCGCGTGCCAGGTCGGCGCGCAGCACCTTGACGGCGACACTGCGACCGAGGCGCGTGTCGTGGCCGAGGTGCACCTCCGCCATACCGCCGCGCCCTATCAGCTCGCCGATCTCGTAACGCCCGCCGAGCAGGCGGGGTGCCCCGTTCATCGTCCCAACCCTGCTTCCATGACCTTCTTGGCTATCGGTGCGCTCACTGTGCTGCCGGTGGCCTCGCTGCGCAGCGTCCCACCGTCCTCCACGACGACGGCAACGGCGATCTTCGGGTTCTTCGCCGGGGCGAACCCGGTGAACCAGACGTGCGCCGCCAGCCCCTCCCCATGTTCGGCGGTGCCGGTCTTGCCTGCCACCTGCACGCCCGGGATCTGCGCGTTTCGACCGGTGCCGCTGTTCACGACATCCTCCATCATCGAGGTGAGCTGGTCGGCCACGCCCGGCCGCACCGCTTCGGAGAGTTGCTGGGGGTGGGCGGTGTCGATGACGTCCAGGTCGCTGCTGCGCACGTCCTTGACCAGGTAGGGCGACATCACCGTGCCGCCGTTGGCGATCCCGGCGGTCACCATGGCGACCTGCAGGGGGGTGACGCGCACGTCGTACTGGCCGACCGCCGCCTGGGCCGTCTGCGGCTTGTTGAGCTCGTCGGGGACCACGCTCGGCGTCACCCGCATCGGCACGTGCAGCGTCTGGCCGAACCCGAACTTGTCGGCCTGGCTGCGCAGGGCGTCGGGACCCAGCTGGAGACCGAGCCAGCCGAAGGAGGAGTTGCAGGACATCTCGAGCGCGTGCCGCAGCGTCGTCCTGCCGTTCGGCCCGCAGATCTCGTGGCCGAAGTTGGGCAGCGTCGCCGAGGTGTCGGGCAGGTCCAGCTCGCGGGGGCCCGGGACCACCGAGCTGGGCGAGTACTTGCCGGAGCTGAGGGCCGCCGCCGCGGTGACGAGCTTGAACGTCGACCCCGGCGGGTAGAGGTCGCCCGCGATGGCCCGGTTGATCATCGGCCGGCCCTTGTCGGCGTTCAGCGACTTCCACGCCTCGGACACCTTGGTGAGGTTGTGGCTGGCCAGGGCGTTGGGGTCGTACTGCGGCTTGCTGACCATGGCGAGGATGGCCCCCGTGGTGGGGTCGAGCGCCACGACCGCGCCGCGCTGGTCGCCCAGGGCTTCCTCGGCGGCCTGCTGCACCTTGGCGTCGATGGTGAGCTCGAGCGTCGCCCCCTGCGGCGGCTTGCCGGTGATCACGTCGACGATGCGTCGGTAGAACAGCTTGTCGGACTGGCCGGACAGCAGCTCGTTCTCTGCCGACTCCAGTCCGCCGCCGGCGCCGTAGGTGAAGGAGTAGTAGCCGGTCACGTGGGAGTACTCCTTGCCCTGCGGGTAGGCCCGGATCCATTTGAGCTGGTCCTTGGTGGGCAGGGACTGCGCGACCGGCTTGCCGTCGACGAGGATGGCGCCGCGCTCCTTGCTATAGCTGGCGAGCAGGGTGCGCCGGTTGCCGGGCCGGTCGGCAAGGTCCTTGGCCTGGACGAACTGGATCCAGGTCGTGGACAGCAGCAGGACACAGAACATCGCGGCCACGACGAAGGCCAGTCGGCGGATCGGGGCGTTCACCGGGTCTTCACCACCCGGGTGTCGTCTCGGCCGAGGCCGCCCGGGTCGGCGGCCTGCGGCGCGGGACGACGTGCCTGGTCACTGATGCGCAGCAGCAGGGCGACGATGGTCCAGTTGGCGAGCAGGGAAGACCCTCCTTGGGACAGGAACGGCATGGTCAGGCCGGTGAGCGGGATGACGCGGGTGACGCCCCCGACCACGACGAAGCACTGCAGGGCCACGGAGAACGACAGACCGGTCGCGAGCAGCTTGCCGAAGCCGTCGCGGGCGCCGATCGCGGTCCGCAGGCCGCGCTCGACCAGCAGGGCGTAGAGCAGCAGCAGGGCCATCGCGCCGATCAGACCGAGCTCCTCGGCGAAGCTCGGGAAGATGAAGTCGCTCTCGGCGAAGTAGGTCAGGTCGGGGTGCCCGCGGCCGAGTCCGCTGCCGAACAGCCCGCCGGCGCCCATGCCCTCGAGCCCGAGCACGAGCTGGTCGGAGACCTTGAGCGCGGCGTCGGAAAAGGGATGCAGCCACAGCAGCACCCGCTCCTGCACGTGGCCGAACATGAGGTAGGCGAGGTAGGCGCCGCCGCCGAAGAGGATCAGGCCGATGGCGATCCAGGAGCGGCGCTCGGTCGCGACATACAGCATCGAGACGAACAGGCCGAAGAACAGCAGCGACGACCCGAGGTCGCGCTCGAAGACCAGCACGCCGAGGCTGGCCAGCCACGCGATCAGGATCGGGCCGAGGTCGCGGGCCCGCGGCAGCGGGAGACCGAGCACCCTGCGGCCCACCAGCGCGAGCGCGTCCCGGGTCTGCACGAGGTAGCCGGCGAAGAAGATGGTGAGCAGGATCTTGGCGACCTCGCCGGGCTGGAAGGACAGCGGCCCGATCTGGATCCAGATGTTGGAGCCGTTGACCTGACTGCCGATGAGGGGCAGCAGCGGCAGCAGCAGGAGCACGAGGCCGGCGGCCATCATGGAGAACGTGTAGCGCGCGAGGTGTCGGTGGTCACGCAGGAACACGATCACCAGGGCCGCCAGGATGACCGACAGCGCACTCCACATCAGCTGCCGGGTCGCCAGGCCCTCCGAGATGTCGCGCGAGTGCGCAATGTCCAGCCGGTGGATCATCACCAGGCCGAGGCCGTTGAGCAGGGTGACGATCGGCAGGAGGAGCGGATCGGCATACGAGGCACGCCATCGCAGCACGAGGTGGAAGGCGCCGGTGATGACCAGCAGACCCACGCCGTAGGTGAGCAGGTCCGGCGGCAGCGAGCCGCCGCTGGTGGCGAGCCCGACGTTGACGTAGGCGACCAGCACGATGCAGATCGCCAGCAGCAGCAGGGCGAGCTCGACGTTGCGCCGGGTCCGGGGCGGGATGGAGGTCACTGTGCTCATGGGTGGCAGCTGCCTCCCGTCGCTGCGAAGACCCGGCACGGCTCGGACTCACCGCGCAGCTGCGCGACGATCTTGACGGCGTCGTCGTGGCTGGCGGCGCTGAGCGTGTCGGCCACCTGGTCGCGGTAGTAGTCGGGCAGGTCGGCGACGAAGACGTCGGTCTCCGTGTCCACTGACGACAGCGAGACCGGGCCGAGGTCCTGGGACACTCCGCGGTAGATCGTCACCCGGCCGTCGTGCTCGCCGACGTAGTACTGCTGCTGGGACCACCCGTATGCCGCGAAGGCGCCGCCGCCGATGACGACGACCGCGAGCACCAGGGCGGCGATCCAGCGGACCCACCGCGCCAGGCCCGAGTGCGGGCCCTCCTCGGCGAGGGTCGGCGGGAAGTCGTCCTCCTCCTCCACGTCGGGCGCGTTGGCCTGACGGGACAGGGCGCGGGCCTTCTCGGCCGGCGTCGGCTCCTTGGTCGGCACGACCGTGGTGGCGCGCCGCTCGGCGGCCGCCCCGACCACCTCGGCCGTGGTGGGGGTGCCGCTCTGGCTGCTCGGGACCACCTCTGCGACCACGCAGGTGACGTTGTCGCGCGCGCTCGCGCGCAGCGCCACCTGGATCAGCCGGTCGGCGATCTCGCCCGGGGTGCCGTCGCCCCCGAAGATCTCCTCGATGATCTCGCTGGAGACGAAGTCGGACAGACCGTCGGAGCACAGCAGGTAGCGGTCACCGGGGCGGGCCTCGCGCAGCGACAGGTCCGGGTCGTCGTCCGCGCGGCCGGTCATCACCCGGGTGACCAGCGAGCGCTGAGGGTGGTGCAGGGCCTCGTCCGGTGTGATCCGGCCCTCGTCGAGCAGGCTCTGCACGAAGGAGTGGTCGCGGGTGATCTGGGTGAAGACACCGTCGCGCAACAGGTAGGCCCGGGAGTCGCCGATGTTGGCCAGCGCCAGCTTGTTGCCGCTGCGCAGCATCGCGATCAGCGTGGTGCCCATCCCGTCGAGCTCGGGCGAGTCCTCCATCGCGTCGCGTAACCGCCGGTTCGCACGGCGGACCGCCTTGCCAAGCTGCTCGAGGACGTCGTCGGCGCCGTGGTTCTCGCCGTCGAGGTGGACCAGCTCGCCGACCACGAGGGAGCTGGCGACGTCTCCGGCCGCGTGCCCGCCCATGCCGTCCGCGAGGATCAGCAGGTCGGGCCCGGCGTAACCGGAGTCCTCGTTGCGGCTCTTGCTGCCGAGGCCGAGGTCTGAGCGAGCCGCGTAGCGCAGCGCGATAGGCATCCCGGGCTACTTCCGCAGCTCGATGACGGTCCGCCCGATCCGCAGGCGCGAGCCCACGTCGAGGCGGGCGCCCTCCCCGATGCGCTGGTTGCCGAGCCAGGTGCCGTTGGTGGAGCCGAGGTCGTCGGCATACCAGCCGTCGTCGCGCCGGTAGATGCGCACGTGCCGGCCCGAGGCGAAGTCGTCACCGAGGACAAGGGTGCACTCGGGGTTGCGCCCGATCAACAGGCCCGCGTCCGTCAGCGGCAGCGTGGTGCCCCGCAGCGATCCCTCGATCACGGTGATGTTGGTCGGTCCGCGACGGATGGCGCGGGGCGGCTTCGCGGGACGAGGCGTCTCCTGGGCCCGGGACTGTTTGGTGCTGCGGGAGACCACGCGGGTGCCGTAGAGGTCGCCGCGGAGCACCCCCACCACGCTGAACACGAACGCCCACAGCAGGGCGAGCAGGCCGAGGCGGATGACCGTGACGGTGAGCTCACTCATGCCGGGGCCCCCGGAGAAGTATCTGAGGCCGGGTGGCAGGGGGCCCTCCTCATCGGCGGCCACCGAGGCGGAACGTGAGGGCGGTGCGGCCGACGGTGACCCGGTCGCCGTCGGACAAGCGCTGGGAGCGGACGCGCTCGCCGTTGACGAAGGTGCCGTTGGTCGAGTCGAGGTCGCGGATGCTGGTCAGCAGGTGCGGGCCGTCGCTGGTCACCCGGATCTCGCTGTGCTGGCGGGAGATGCCGGGGTCGTCGAGCACCACGTCGGCGGAGTCGTCGCGGCCGAGCACGGTGATGGCGCTGAGCAGTGGGTAGCGCTGACCGTCGATGTCCAGCCACGGCCGGTGCGCGGCGCTCGGGCGCTGGCGTTGCGGGCGGGGCGGGGTCGGCGGGGCCTGCTGGGGAGCGGCCGCGGGATGCTGCGCCGGGGGCGGGGCGACGGGCGCGCCCGGCTCGGGCTCCGGCATACGGCCTGCGGGTGGCCCGTATGCCGAGTGGTCCGGCTGCTGCGGCTCGTGCGGCTGGTGCTGCGGGCGCGGGGCGTGCTGCTGGCGCCGGGCGGCGCGGGCCGTGGACGGGCGCAGCTGGAAGACCCCCGTCTCCAGCTCCTCGTTGCACTCGAAGTGGACGTGCACGGGGCCACCAGGGGTGTAGCGCTGGGTCTCGGCGTGCTCCTGGGCGGAGGCCACCAGCTCGTCGGTCAGCTCGTCGGCGTAGGCGGTGAGGTGCTCGTAGTCGGTCTCGGACAGCTCGACAGTGAACAGGTTGGGCACGATGGTGCGGCCCCGGCCGAGGACGGCGGCGCGGTCGTCCATGGCCCGCCGCACCGCGGAGGCGATCTCGACCGGCTGCACCTCGGACTTGAAGGCTCGCGCGAAGACCCCGTTGACCGCTCGCTCGATCCGCTGTTCGACGCGATCGAACACACCCATGTCGGCCTCCCTCCTTGGTCTTGGCCGGTCGCTCTGTTTGACGCTTGCCTGACGCCCCGCGAGGCGTGGTGGTTCCCGCGCCCGGGTTGGCGGCGGCGCTGCTCGTCGCTCGATGGTAACGGGCGGGGCTGGACCGACGGTCGAGGCGCGACCCCGGTTTGTGCTCCGAGGGGGTCGTGCAGCACACTATGGGAGCGCGCGCGAGTGGCGGAATGGCAGACGCGCTGGCTTCAGGTGCCAGTGTCCGAGAGGGCGTGGGGGTTCAAATCCCCCCTCGCGCACCAATGAGAGAAGGACCCCCACGCTTTTCGGGGGTCCTTCTCTCATTGGTATGGAACAGGCGGATTTGCGACGGCTCCCCCGCGCGTCAAGCCGCGCTGGCAAACATCGCCGGCGACCCGGCATACAGGGCCTTGAGCTCCCCTTTGCCAGCGCGGCTTGACCAGTCGCCCGGCGGAAGGCACCGCACGGGGTGGAATTTCGCAAGTCGCGCTGGCACTACTCGCTCGAGCGCGCCGAAAACCGGCGTGTCGCGACTCTTGGCGCGGCCAGTGCCAGCGTGACGTGCGTTCCGCCGCGGGCTAGACCGGCACGGCCTCGGTCTCGGACCGGCAGAGCAGTCGCTCGAAGGTGTGCGCGATCTCGTCGGCGGCGGCCGACGGGGAGCTGGAGGTCCAAGCGACCACCCCGTCGGGCCGGATCAGCACGGCTCCGGGAGCGCCGATCGCGGAGTCCGCAGCGAGCGGGTGGACCGTGACCGGCAGGCCGATCTGTGCGGCGAAGGACTCGGCCGCCACGCGGCTGGTCTCGAAGCCCTCCGGCAGCAGCAGCGCGAAGCCACCCGCAGTCAGGTCGAGGGTGGACACCGTCCTTGCCTCGTCGACCCAGTGGTGTGGTGCTCGCGCACCCACGCTCCAGCGCGCCTCGCGCGGGTCCTGGAGCGGTGGCTCCACGACGTCGTCACCCGACACGGCGCTCGACCGGTGCAGCCCGCCGAGCTCGATGGACGGGTCGTCGAGCTGGGGCTGCAGGTCGTCCTGCGGCAACGAGGGGTCGACCCGCAACACGTAGCGCGTGTATGCCTGTTCGACGGTCAGCTCGGCGATCGGACGACGTTCCGCGTCATAGGTGTCGAGCAGCTCTGGACCGGCGATCCCGCGATGCACGAGGGCGAGCTTCCAGGCGAGGTTGTGGGCGTCGGCGACCCCCGTGTTGCCCCCGAAACCGCCCGTCGGCGGCATGACGTGTCCCGCGTCGCCGGCGAGCAGCACCCGTCCGCTCCGGAGCGACTGCGCCGTGGCCGCGCCCGCCGACCAGTACTGCACGCTCTCCACCTCGACGGGCAGGTCGTCGCCGCCGCCGAGTGCCGTGCGCACGAGCTCAAGACACCGGTCGGTCTGCAGGTCGTGCGAGGGGTTGCTGTCGCGCGCCCCGTCGGCGTCGAACGTCGCGAAGACGGCGAGGAACCCCGACTGCGCATCCAGCGAGAAGCGGAAGAAGCCCAGCAGATCGGGATGGTTCACGTAGACGACGCTGAGGTTGCGGTCGCCGATCAGCTCGCGCAGGTCGGCGCGGAAGTAGATCGTCACGCAGTCGGCAAAGTCGCCGTGGCCGGTCATCGGGAGGCCGAGCTGCTCGCGGATCCCGCTGTGCGCACCGTCAGCCGCCACGACGTAGTCGGCAGTGACCTCGAACGGCTCACCCCCGTCACGGGGCCGGAGCGCGGCGGCGACGTGGTCGGCGTGCGGCGTCAGCGAGACGAGCTCGGTGTGGAAGAGGTGCTCGGCGCCGAGCTCGACGGCCCGGTCGCGCAGCACCGGCTCCAGTCCCACCTGGGTGATGAACAGCCGTGCCGTCGGGCTGAGGTCCTCGACCCCGGCGTTGAAGTTGGCGAAGAACGTCGCGAGCTGCTTGCCACCGAGGCTCTCCACCGCGACGATCGCACCGTTTTGCACGAACTCCCTGGCGGCCGCGGCCTCCACGGCTTCCTGGATGCCGAGCCCCCGAAACACTTCCATCGTCCGCTGGTGGAACGACGCCGCGCGGGGATGGATCGCGGTGCCGGCGTGGCTCTCCACGAGCAGGTGCGGCACCTCGTGTTGCGCGAGCAGCGCGGACAGGGACAGCCCGACGAGGCTCCCCCCGACGATGAGCACAGGGGTATGACGTGTGGACATGGTGACCTCCGGGCGACGGGCGACGCCGCGCGGCTCACTCGGTCTTGCCGGCCGCGGAGTCGTGCGTCGCCGAACTGGCGAAATCGGTGTAGGTGTACGGGTTGTCGAGGATCTTGGTCTCGGGGATGTCGGGGTTCATCCCGTGCTGCCAAGCCTCTTCGCCGAGCTCGGAGCGCAGGTGCTCGACGGTCGCGTCGACCTCGCGGCGCACGGCGGACAGATCGATCCCGAGCAGTTGGTGGTCGTGCTTGACGACCCGTCCGTCGACGATCACGGTGTGCACGTCTCCGCGCTGCGCCTGGTAGGCCACGTGGCCGAAGGGGTTGAGGATCGGGAACATTGCGGGTGACGCGTCGTTCTTGAGCAGCACGACGTCGGCGAGCCGGCCGGCCTCGATCGAGCCCAGCCGGTCGCCCATCCCGAGCGCCTCGGCGCCACCGCGGGTCGCCCACTCGACGACCTGGTCCGAGCGCAGGTGCAACTGGGTGATGGTCTCCCCGGACTGGTGCGCCTCGAGGTGCTCCCGTGCTCGATCGGCGCCGAGGGTGGCGCGCATCGCCGAGAACAGGTCGCCGCTCATCCACACGCTCGTGTCCATCGACAGCGAGACGTTGATGTCGTGTGCCCGCAGGGCCCAGCTGGGCGGGTAGCCCTGGCCGCAGGTCTCCTCGCTCTCCGACGCGAGCGAGACGTGCCCGCCGGTGGCCGCGATCCGGTTGTACGAGTCGTGGTTGAGCGTGGCCGCGTGGACGTAGATCGTGCTCGGAGCCATGAAGCCGTGCTCGTGCATCAGCCGGATGCCGTCGTCATTGGTGGCGCCCCAGACACCGGCGTGCGTGGTCACCGGCACGTCCAACCCGCGCGCGACCTCGAACGCGGCCCGCTCGGGGAACTCCGGGTCGCCGGTCACGTCGAAGGCCATCTGGAAGCCGAGCAGGTCGGAGCCGTGGAAGCGCCGCTCGTAGAACCGCTTGAACTCCGGGGCCGTCGCCCACTCCCACGGGCCGGCCTGGATGTTGCCGTAGGCCAGCACGAACCGCCCGGGCACGGCCTCCAGCGCGTCCACCGCCGCATCGGCGTGGTCGATCGTCTGCAGTCCGTGCGACCAGTCGACCGTCGTGGTCACTCCCGCGTCGAGCGCCTCCACGGCGGAGAGCAGGTTGCCCGCGTGCACGTCCTCGGGACGGAACGTCTTGCCGTGCTCGAGGTAGTACCAGACGAAGTACTGCGTGAGCGTCCAGTCGGCGCCGTAGCCGCGCATGGCCGTCTGCCACATGTGGCGGTGCGTGTCGATCATGCCCGGCATGACGATGCCGCCGGTCGCGTCGATCTCGACCGTCCCGTCGGGCACCGCCAGCGCCGGGCCGACTTCCGCGATGGTGTTGCCCACCACGAGGACGTCAGCCTGGGGCAGGACCGTCCGGGTCGCATCCATCGTGAGGACGGTGCCACCCCGCAGCACCACCGGACGACCGTTCTCGAATGCCGTGTGGCCAGGCGCTGTCATGGCTGCCTTCCCATTCTGCGGAGAATGGCGGACGATTGTCCGTATGACGGTCACTCTCCGATGGAGACAGGATCCGACGGGCGCTCCAGTCTGTCAAGAGGTCGCGCGGACAGTAGGGTCGACCGCGGTTCCGTTCCCGACTCACCCCGCGCAGGAGGTGCCGCATGGCAGGCCGTGACGCCAATCCGGACTTCATCGAGTCGATCGCGCGGGGCTTCGACGTCATCAAGGCCTTCCGGCCGGAGCGCCCCGCGATGGCCCTCAGCGACGTCGCCGCCACCACCGGCCTGGCCCGGCCGACCGCACGGCGGATCCTCGGCACCTTGCAGGCCCTCGGCTACGTGCGCGCGGCGGACGGGCGCTTCTCGCTCACCCCGAGGGTCCTCGAGCTCGGCCTGAGCTACGTCCAGTCCGTCGGGCTCTGGGACGTCGCCCGACCACACATGGAGAGCCTCGTCGCAGAGACCCACGAGTCGAGCTCGATCGCCCAGCTCGACGGCTCGGACATCGTGTATGTCGCACGCACGCCGGTGCCCAAACTCATCACCCTCGCCGTGCACATCGGGACTCGATTCCCCGCTGTGTCAACCTCATTGGGCAAGGTGCTCTTGGCGGACCTGGACCCGGCCGAGCTCGGGCGCGTCCTGGCCGAGCCCGGCCGATCGGGCATCGAACCCCGGATCGCCCCGACCCGCGAGGAGCTGGATGCCCTGCTGCGCGACGTCCGGGCCAAGGGGTGGGCGGCCACCGACGAGCAGCTCGCCCGCGGCATCCGCTCGGTCGCGGTGCCACTGCGGGGCGGCAGCGGCCGGGTGGTCGCGGCAATGAACGTGACGGTTCACGCCGCCGAGACCTCGATGGACACCCTGCTCGGCCAGCACCTTCCGGCGCTGCTGCGCACGGCGAGCGAGATCAGCGCCGACTTCGCCCTCCGCGACGAACTGCCGCTGCGCGTCAGCCCCACGGAACGGCACCCGGCCTGACCTTCGGTGTGCCCATCCCGCACCACTCCGCTCCCTTGACACCGACGCGACGTCGGACGAAACTCGACAAGTGCGGACAGTCGTCCGCGATGCGGACGACGTGGAGGCGAACAGGTGGCGGCGCAGGCGAACGAGACCGGGGCGGCGCCGGACGGGCCGCTCGCCGGGTTGCTCGTCGCCGACTTCTCCCGGATCCTGGCCGGCCCCTACGCGAGCATGTTGCTGGGCGACCTCGGGGCGGACGTCGTCAAGGTGGAGAGCCCGGGCGGGGACGACACCCGGACATGGGTGCCACCGGTGCGCGGCGACCGGTCGACCTACTACCTGGCGATCAACCGCAACAAGCGGTCCATCGCCCTCGACTTCACCGACGCCGACGATCTCGCCGCGGCCCGGGAGCTCGCGGCCCGCGCCGACGTCGTGCTGGAGAACTTCAAGCCCGGCGGACTGCGCAAGTTCGGACTCGACTACGAAAGCGTGGCGGCGGACAACCCTGGTGTCGTCTACGCCTCGATCAGCGGCTTCGGCTCCACCGGCGGTGCGGCGCTGCCCGGCTACGACCTGATCGTCCAGGCCATCTCCGGCCTGATGAGCCTCACCGGTGACGCGGACGGCTCGCCCTACCGGGCCGGCATCTCGGTCTTCGACGTGATGTCCGGGATGCAAGCCACCATCGGTGTGCTCGCCGCGCTCGAGCACCGCCACGTCTCCGGCACCGGCCAGCACATCGAGGTGAACCTGCTCTCGACCGCCCTGTCGGGCATGGTCAACCAGACCAGCGCCTGGGCCGCGGGGGGCGTCGTCCCCACCCGCATGGGCAACGCGCACCCCAGCCTGTTCCCCTACGAGCCGCTCCCGACCGCGGACGGCGAGCTGATCGTCACGGCAGGCAACGACGGCCAGTTCGTGAAGTTGTGCACCGCGCTGGGCGTCCCCGAGCTCGCCGACGACCCCCGGTTCGCGCACAACCAGGACCGCACCGCGCGGCGTGAGGAGCTGCGTCCGCTGCTCGTCGAACGGCTCGCCACCCGAACGCGCGCCGAGTGGTTCCGCGACCTCACCGCGGCCGGAGTCGCGTGCGGCCCGATCAACACGGTCGCCGAGGGCGTCGAGTTCGCGCAGGGCATCGGCCTCGACCCCGTCGTGCTCGTGGGTGACGGTGAGGGGGCCGTGCCGTCGATCCGCAACCCACTGCGCTTCTCGGAGACCCCCGCCCGCTACCTGCTGCCACCCCCGGAGCTCGACGAACACGGTGCCGAGATCCGCGCGTGGCTGACCGGGACCGGCGGCGACGAGCACCACGACGGAGGCACCCGATGACCGCAACACCCCAACTGCCCGAGTACCCGACGTCACTCGGCGTCTCGACCCCCACCACGATCTCGCTGCTCGGCCAGGACCTCGCGAGAGACCTCATGGGCACGGTCGGCTTCGGTGAGCTCGCGTACCGACTGCTCACCCAGCGTCAGCCGACGCCCGGCCAGGTCCGGGTCTTCGAGGCCGTGCTGGTCGCGCTCGCCGACCACGGGTTCACCCCGACCGCGATCGCGGCACGGCTCACGCTGCTGTCGGCTCCCGACTCGCTGCAGGGCGCCGTCGCCGCCGGCCTGCTGGGCGGCGGATCCCGCTTCCTCGGAGTGACCGAGGACTGTGGCCAGTTTCTTGCAAAAGCCCTGTCGCGGCATACGGATCTGGTCCCTGAGTCGCTCGAGGACGCCGCCGGATGGGACGCGCTGGGCGAGGTCGCCGTGCGCGAGACACGCGAGCAGGGGCGCTACGTGCCCGGGCTCGGCCACCCGGTCCACAAGGTGGAGGACCCGCGGACCCCACGGCTGATCCAGCTCGCCGACGAGTCCGACACCCACGGTCCGCACCTGCGCCTCTTCGAGGCGATCGGCCGGGTCCACGAACCGATCCTCGGGCGGCACCTGCCGCTCAACGGCGCCGGTGTGTGCGGGGCCGCGCTCGCCGACATCGACATCCCGCTCGGGATGCTGCGAGGGGTTGCCCTGCTCGCCCGCACCGCAGGCCTGCTCGGCCAGCTCGCCGAGGAACAGCGCGACGGAATCGGCATGGACGTCTACCTGTCCGTCGACCGCCACGCGCGATACCAGGCACCGGACGACAGCGTCCGGTGACACGATCGGACGAGGAGGTTTCGCACCATGGCCGACGTCGTTGCCGTCATCGCCTCGACCCACCACCCGTTCTACTACCGCGCGAGCCGGGCCACCGGGGATGACCGGCCGCCGTTCGCCGACGAGTGGGTCGCCAAGATCGAACGGTTCCGCGAGACACTGACCCGCGCCTCCCCCGATGTCCTGGTGATGGTCGGGAGCGACCACTTCCACCAGTTCTGGCTCGACAACATGCCGCAGTTCCTCGTCGGCAAGGCACCCTTCTACGACGCCAACTGGTACAACGAGGAGCGCGAGTTCGGCCTGCCGAAGATGCGTCTGGCCGGCGACCTCGACCTCTCGACCCACTTGCTGCGCAACGGGATCGACGCCGGCTTCGACCTCGCCTTCAGCAACGAGCTGCGGGTGGACCACTCGATCACCTGCCCGATCATCACGCTGCGACCAGAGGCCGACCTGCCGATCGTGCCGATCTACACCAACATCTTCGCCCCGCCGTTGCCGCAGCCGTCCCGCTTCGTCGAACTGGGCCGGACGATCCGGCGGCTCGTCGAGAGCTGGCCGTCGGGTCTGCGCGTCGCCATCATCGGGACCGGTCACCTCTCCCTCGAACTCGGCGGACCCCGCCAGTTCGGGCCGCATGGGCCGGACCCCGACTTCGATCGCAAGGCGGTGCAATGGATCTCGAGCGGTGACATCGAGGGCTGTCTCGCCCAGGTGACCCTCGACAGCCTGCACGCGCCGGGCAACGCCACGCACGGCTTCATGGACTTCATGCTGATGATGGGGGTGGCCGGCGAGCACGTCCCCGCCGACTACGTGGACAGCCTCGACCTGTTCCACACGATGGAGGCCTACTTCACCTGGTATCCGACGGGAGCACCGCGATGAGCAAATACCTCCTCGACAAGTTCCTCTTCACGGTCGACCGCGACCCCGAGCTCGTCGAGCGCTACCGCGACGACCCGGCCGGCACGGTGGCCTGGTGGGAGGAGCACCTCGCCAACCGCCTGCTGGGCTGTGCGACCTTCGAGGCCAGCACCGGGCAGGCGTTCAACGAGCAGGAGCGACAAGCGCTTTCGACGCACGACTACCCGACCCTGTTCGAACTCGGCGCGCACCCCTTCCTCACCCTGACGCTGTTCATCGCGATGTTCGAGCGTGACCACGACGAGCCGCTCGGCTTCCAGCTGGAGTATGCCGCCCGGCTGGCCCACCACTCGCTCCCCTACCCCGACATCAGCACCTGATGCGCGCCGCCCAGGTCACCGGGCACGGCGAGCCGCCGCGGCTCACCGAGGCCGCACCGCCCCCACGCTCGGCCGGCCACGCGCTGATCGCCACGAGCGCGGTGCCGATCACCCCGCTCGACATCCTCTGCGCGACCGGCCGTTCCTACTTCGGCGCGCCGGCGCTGCCCTATGTCCCGGGCGTGCAGGGCGTGGGCACCGTGCTCGAGTCCGACACCGTGCCTGCCGGGACCCGGGTCTGGTTCCCCACGTCGGCCGGCATGGCACCCGGCGACGGCAGCCTCGCCGAACGGGCCGTCGCTCCGGAGGCCGACCTCGTCCCGTTGCCCGAGGGCGTTGACGACGAGCTGGTCGCGGCCCTCGGCCTGTCCGGGGTCGCCGCGTGGATGGCGGTGACGTGGCGCGGTGCGCTGCGGCCCGGTGAGACCGTCCTGGTGCTCGGCGCGGGAGGAGTCGTCGGTCAGGTCGCGGTGCAGGTCGCCCTGCTGCGGGGAGCGGGGCGGGTCGTGGCCGCGGCACGTGCGCAGGACTCCCGAGACCTCGCCCTGTCCTATGGCGCGCACGCCGCCGTCGCCCTCACCGCGGACGACGACGTGCCCGGGCTCGCTGCCAGGCTCGAGCAGGCCTGCGAAGGACAGATCGACCTCGTCATCGACCCGCTCTGCGGAGTGCCGGCGACGGCGGCCGGGCGCGTGCTGGCCGGCCGCGGCCGCCTGGTCAACCTCGGCAGCTCTGCCGGTCCCACGGCCGAGTTCGACTCGGCGTCGCTTCGCAGCCGGACCGCATCGGTCCTCGGCTACACGAACAACGCCCTGACCACCGAGCAGCGGCGCGAGGCACTGTCCGCGCTGCTCGCGCTGGCCGCCGACGAGGGCCTCACGGTCGGTCACGAGGTGGTCGACTGGGCGGACGCTGCGGACGGCTGGTCCCGTCAGGCGACGGGCCGCGCCCGTCGCCGAGTCGTGGTCCGCGTCGGCTGAGGGAACGGCGGATCGCCGGCGGAGAGCCCGAGGCAGCCGGGTTCTCTGGTAGGACTGCTGGCGTGCGGATCAGCGAGGTCGACCACGTGGCGGACACGCTCGACGGGGTCCGGCGGACCACCTCGGCGGGGCTGGCTCAATGGAGGTACCACGGACGGGTGGTGGCGCGGCAGCTCGACGACACGCTCCTCGCGATCCGCGCGGAGTTCGACTACCGCGATGCCGTGCTGCGACAGTTCCCCGGGACCTTCAGCCTCCCGGCGCGCTTCGCCAAGCACATGATGGTCGTCGCCGACCTGGACGGCGGCGACCCGGGCGCGATCGAGGACGCGCTCGTCGCGGCGTGGGAGCTCCAGCGCAGTGGCGGCTGACTGGACGCTGGTCACGCGTCCTCGAAGCGTCGCAGGCAGGGGACGTGGCCCGGGAGCGAGGCACAGCGATGACTCTTGAGCGCACTCCGATGAGACGGGAACAGCGATGACCGACCAGGTGCACGGGACGCACGACTTCGCGGAGGACCCCCGCAACGAGCAGGTGCTCATCTACGTCCGCGGCGAGCTCAAGCGACGACCGGAGGCGACTGTGTCGGTCCTCGACGGTGGCTTCGTCCTGGGCGACGGGGTCTGGGAGGGGCTGCGGGTCCACCGGGGCCAGGTCGCCTTCCTCGACCAGCACCTCGACCGGCTCTACGAGGGCGCGGCAGCGATCGACCTCGACGTGGGGATGACCCGGGAGGAGCTGACCCGGGCGATCCACGAGACGCTGGACGCCAACGGGATGACCGAGGGGGTGCACGTGCGGCTGATGGTCACGCGCGGACTGAAGGCCACGCCATACCAGGACCCCCGGGTGACCATCGGGCCGGCGACGATCGTGATCCTTCCGGAATACAAGGAGCCGTTGCCTGCGGTGGCGCAGAAGGGGATTCGGTTGTTCACCGTCCACGTGCGCCGCCCCGGACCGGACATCCTCGACCCACGGCTCAACTCGCACAGCAAGCTGAACGACATCACCGCCTGCATCCAGGCCTACAAGGCCGGCGCGGATGAGGCGCTCATGCTCGACCCGCACGGCTTCGTCGCCACCTGCAACTCCACCCACTTCTTCATCGTCCGGGACGGTGAGCTCTGGACCTCGACCGGTGACTACTGCCTGGGAGGGATCACGCGTGGCAACGTGCTGCGCGTGGCCCGGGAGGCCGGCATACCCACGTTCGAGCGCAACTTCAGCACCACGCAGGTGTATGGCGCGGACGAGGCCTTCGTCACGGGGACCTTCGCCGGCCTGGTCCCGGTGCGCGAGGTGGACGGCCGCGCGATCGGCGACGGGCCGCGACCGGTGTCGACGCGGCTGCGCGGGCTCTACCGGGAGCTGGTCGACCGCGACGTGGCCGAGCGCGCGGCGGGCGGTCGCTGATGGTGGCCCGGTTGGCGGTGTGGTCGGGGCCGCGCAACATCTCCACGGCACTGATGCGGTCGTGGGAGAACCGCCCCGACACGATGGTCGTCGACGAGCCGCTGTTTGCCCACTGGCTCACGGAGACCGGCACAGACCACCCCGGGCGCGAGGACGTGATCGCGACCTACGACAGCGACTGGCGCCGGGTCGCCGAGCAGCTCACCGGCCCCCTGCCGGACGGCGTCGAGGTGTTCTACCAGAAGCACATGGCCCACCACCTCACCCCGCAGATCCAGCACGGGTGGATGGCGCGGCTCACCAACGTGCTGCTCATCCGCGACCCGCGGGAGGTCATCGCGTCCTACCAGAAGGGCCGGCCGCGGTTCGTCGCCCGTGACCTCGGGTTCGAGCAGCTGGTCGAGCTCTACGACGAGCTCGGCGCGACAGGCGAGGCGCCGATGGTGATCGACGCCTCGGACTTCCTCCGGGCACCAGAACCACACCTGCGCGCCCTGTGCGAGCTGATCGGCGTCGACTTCACCGACCGGATGCTGGAGTGGCCGCCCGGACCTCGCGACAGTGACGGGGTCTGGGCGCCCTACTGGTACAAGACCGTCTGGGAATCAACCGGATTCGCCCCTTGGACGCCCCGAGAGGTGCACCTCTCTGGGCTGGCCGCGGAGGTGGCCGAGGAATGCCGGTCTCCCTACGAGCGACTGTATGCCGTGCGCCTGCGGGTATAGCTGCGCGCACGACAGGCGGCTGTGCGCGGAGCGGTCAGAGGTGAGCTGATGGCCTTCCGCGCGGACGCCCCGGCCGCGGCCCGGATCGGCGCAGCAACAGCAGCGAGACCCCCGCAGCAACCCACCACGGTGCGGCACTCCCGACGCCCAGCAGCTGGGTCGCCAAGACCGGTGCAGCAGTCGTGGCCACACCCCACGACAACCCGAAGACCGCAAGGTATGCCGCCCGGGCACCCTCGGGTGCCAGCGCCGCCGCCCCTGCCTGGAGGTTGCCGAGCAGCAGCGCCGACCCGGCCGAGACCACGGCCAGGCTGAGCGCGAACGTGGCCAGCCGTCCCGCAAGCGCGGCCCCGGTGAAACCGGCACAGAGCACCACGGCGCCGAGGCGCACCGCCCGGTGCCTGCCCGCCGCTCCACCGGTCCACCGGCTGACCCGGGAGACCAGCGGCTGCGCCGCGAGCGCGGCCAACGCCTCCACGGCCAGCACGATGCCGGTGGCGGCGTTGGACCAACCGCGGGCAGGCACGGTCAGCGGCAGCGCGAAGACGGTCATCATGGTCACCAGGGCGAACACCGTGCCCACGATGGTGTGGCGCAGCAGTCGCGGGTCGCCTGCGGCCAGGGCCAGCGGGCCCCGCACCCGGGGTGAGATCGCGCGCGCGGCGCGGTTGCCCGGCATACCAGCGGGTGGGCGGACCGACGCGCCAGCGCCGGTGTCAGCTGTGACCGGCCGGGTCTCGGGCAGCTGCCACGTCACGAGCGCGGCGCAGAGCAGGCAGGTCAGAGCATCGATCACGAACAACCACGGAAGGCCGACGGTGGCAGTCGTCGCGGCCGCGATCAGCCCGGCCAAAACGCCCGCCACCGCAAGGGATCCCCAGACCAGCGCGTAGGCCGAGGACAGCTGCTCGGCTGCCACCAGGTCGGTCCGACAGCGCTCCGCCGAACAGCCGCGAGGGGATCGTGCAGAGGCCGAACACCGTCAGCACCAGCCCCGTCGTGCGCAAGGCGGCACCGAGGTCCTGCGTCAGGTGGACCCCGAGGAAGGCCATGCTGAACCCACCCAGCCGGTTGACGCACCGCGCGACCACGAGCACCACCAGGGCGCGGGGCGGGCGCCGTGCCCGGCAGGTTGCGGCTAGGCTGAGCGATGACTGCTGTCCATCTGTTTGCCGGTCACGCACCGGTGGACCGTACCGAGGGCGAGGGTGACTGGTCAAGTGGAGTTCAACAGTCACGTATGGCGTCTGCTCACCGTCACGACATCGCTCGTCAACGCCTTGACCCCGGGTCTGGACGGCGGTCGGCCGGTGACCGTGCCGGAGGGGCCGGCCCTGCGCGAGGTCGTGGCCGAGGCCGTGCGCACGGACGACTACCGCCACCACCCGAGCCGTGCCGAGGCGACCGCGATGGCCGATCTTGCCCGGCGGGTGCGGCCGGTCTTCGTCTCCACCGAGCAGGAAGACCTCCCCGCCGCGGCCGCACTCGTCAACGCGCTCATCGAGCAGACTGCGCCGCGGCCCCGATTGGACGGCCCCGAGCAAGGCCCGTTCCGGTTGCACTTCCACGGTCCGGACGACAGCTTCGAGCGAGGCTGGGCCGCGGGCATCGCCGCCGGGCTCGCCCTCGCGATCGGCAGCGACCTGGCCGGACGGCTCGGCGTCTGCACCGCGCCCGACTGCGACCGGGTCTTCGTCGACTCCAGCCGCAACGCGGGCCGGCGCTTCTGCTCGACCCGGTGCCAGAGCCGGGTCAAGGCGGCGGCCCACCGGGCCCGGCTCCGGGCGCACGCGCCCTGACCCGTCATATCGACGTCTGCTTGCACAGACCGCCCACGCGGTGACGGATCTTGCGCTATTGCGATAGCCTCGCAACTGCGGGAGCTCGCCGGGCCTCCCGCGGAGGAGCAGTCGTGGCAGAGCAGACCTGCGAGACGCGGAAAGCGCAACAGCTCCATCGGACGACGTCCCGCGTCGCCGACTTCCGGCGCAGTCTGAGCCGCACCGACCGTCGCAGCCTCCTCGGGATGACGGGTGTCATCCTCGCGCTCCACGTCGTCGGCTTCGGCGTGCTCCTGGGTCTGGTCGTCCCCCAGCACTACCACCTCGGCGGGGCGCACCCCGTGTTCACCGTCGGGGTGGGCCTGCTCGCCTACACCTTCGGGTTGCGGCACGCCTTCGATGCCGACCACATCGCCGCGGTTGACAACACCACCCGCAAGCTGATGGCCGACCGCGACGAGAGCGGAGTGGGCCGCCAGCCGCTCTCGGTGGGCTTCTGGTTCTCCCTCGGCCACTCGACCATCGTGTTCGCGCTCGCGTTCCTCTTCGCCGTGGGAGTCAAGGCGCTGGCGGGGCCGGTCGAGAACGGGTCGTCCGGCCTGCACTCGGTCACGGGCGTCATCGGCGCCTCGGTCTCCGGCATCTTCCTGTGGATCCTCGGGCTCCTCAACCTCGCGGTGCTGCTCGGCATCGTGAAGGTCTTCCGCAGGATGCGACACGGGGACTTCGACGAGGAGGAGCTCGAGGCACGCCTGGCCCAGCGCGGCTTCATGAACCGGTTCCTCGGCGGGTTGACCAAGTCGGTGCGCAAGCCCTGGCACATCTACCCGGTCGGCCTGCTCTTCGGCCTCGGTTTCGACACCGCCACCGAGGTCGGGCTGCTGGTCCTCGCCGGTGGGGCCGCGGCATTCAGCCTGCCGTTCTGGACGATCCTCGTGCTGCCGGTCCTGTTCGCCGCGGCGATGTGTCTGATGGACACCGTCGACGGCGTCTTCATGAACGCCGCCTACGGCTGGGCGTTCGCCCGCCCGGTGCGCAAGGTCTTCTACAACATCACCATCACCGGAGTCTCCGTGGCGGTGGCCCTGATCATCGG
This sequence comes from Segeticoccus rhizosphaerae, assembly GCF_005222685.1. Lineage (NCBI taxonomy): Bacteria > Bacillati > Actinomycetota > Actinomycetes > Micrococcales > Intrasporangiaceae > Segeticoccus > Segeticoccus rhizosphaerae. The sequence goes on along the minus strand of NZ_SWMA01000033.1, from coordinate 24,029 downwards.
CTCCATCGAGCTGATCGGCGTGCTCGCCGACCAGGCCCACATCAGGTCCGGCCCGATCGCGGCCATCGCGCACATTCCGCTCGACGAAGCGGGCTACGCGATCGTGCTGCTCTTCGTCCTCTCCTGGGCCCTGGCCCTCGCGATCTGGCACTTCGGCCGGATCGAGGAGCGCTGGTCGACCACCCTCTCCTGAGCGCGGTGCGCCCTGCCCGTTGCCTGCCTGCCGATTGCCTGCCTGCCGATTGCCTGCCTGCCGAGCGACGTCCAGCACGCGCGGTGAGAAACCGCGCCCCGGCCGGTCTAAGGCTCATAGGACGGCCCTCGACCCGGAGATAAGGCATCTGACCGATCCGGTAGGGCACCTCAGGGCGCCACCGTGGAGGGCACACCACGAGACCAGGAGTCAGCATGCAGCTGTCAGCGGCCCGAGCCGCCCGGGCAGGACACCACCCCCACCACGGCGCTCGCACCGGCATACCCTGCCAGGACCACGACGCCGAGCTGTGGTTTGCCGAGCGCCCCGCCGACGTCGAGCTGGCCAAGTCGCTCTGCGGCTTCTGCCCACTGCGCGACGCCTGCCTGGCCGGGGCGGTCGAGCGGAGCGAGCCATGGGGTGTGTGGGGCGGCCAGCTGCTGGTCAACGGATCCGTCGTCGCCAGCAAGCGCGGCCGCGGCCGCCCACGCAAGAATGCGGCAGCCTGATCGTGCCCGGGACCGGGCGCCCGCAGCGGGTCCCCGGTGGTGTTGAGTAGGCGAATGCTGCAGATCGCCGTCGCCGCCGCCCTGGTGGCGGTGTTGGCCGGCCTGGCGCAGGCCGTCACCGGATTCGGCTTCGCGATGGTGTCGATCCCGCTGCTGGCGCTGTGGTCCGACTCCCGGCTCGCGATCGTGGCGATCACCATGCTCGCGGCGTTCCTCACCCTGGTCGCGGGGATCCGCGAGCGTCGTCACGTGCAGTGGCGGACCATGCGGCTGGTCACCGTGGCGGGAGTCGTCGGTATGCCGGTCGGCCTGCTCGCGCTGAAGCTCGCCAGCGTCCGCACCCTGTCCCTGCTCATCGGCGGCATGGTGCTGGTTTCGGTCGTCATCCTGGCCCGGGGCCTGCGGCTCGAACCCCGCACCAGCTCCACGCTGGCGGCCGGGTGGCTGAGCGGAGCGCTGCTGACCTCGACCGGGATGAACGGCCCCCCTCTCGTGGCGACATTTCAGGCGATGCGCCTGACACCACATACCTTCCGCGCGACCCTCCAGGCGGCGTTCTTCGTCCAGGACATGTTCGCGATCGCCGGCTTCGTCATCATCGGGCAGCTGTCCACCCATGCGCTCGTGGCCGCCGCCGCGGGTGTCCCGGGCGTCCTGGTCGGATGGTTTCTCGGTGACCGGGTGTTCCGCCTGATCTCGCCGCGGCTCTTCCGCTGGCTCGTGCTGCTGCTCATGACGGCCACCGGTTGCGTGGCACTGGCCCAGGCCGCCTGAGGCGGCCCGGGCCGGTGTCGTGCTGCGAAGCGTTGTCCCGCGGTCACCGCGGCAGGACCGGCCGCAGGTGGAGCAGGTGCCTCCACGGGTGCCGTGCCGCCTCCGGCGCCTCCTGTGCCCGCCGGCGGCGCTCCTCGCGCTGCCGCTCGGCTGCGAACGCCTGCTCGGCGCGCTCGCGGCGGTAGGCGTTCTCGATGATGGTCAACGTGGTGCTCGTGCGATACATGACTGGCTCCTGGGGACTCGAGGTGATGTCCTCGACACTGCCCGTCTGAGGTAGCCCGCCGCATCGGGCGAACGTCGTATCTGTGCCGGCGTCGTCGAACAGGGCACCTCAGGCCGACCCGACCGAAAGGCCCGGTTCCCCCTGTCCTCCCTCGCCGTCCCCAACTACGGTGGCACGGTATGCCGTCACTCACCGGTGGCGATGGACGCCGCCCACGGGGGTGGCCCGGAGAAAGGTGGTGCGATGCAGAGGATCTCGCTCGAGGCCCTGGCCCGTCAACAGCTCGAGGCCGCGGCTCGTTCCGGCGGTGGCCGTGCTGCCGACACGGTCTACGGCGGGCACGAGAAGGTGCTGCGCCAGACGGTCATCGCCCTGACCCAGGGGTCCACGCTCGCGGAGCACGAGAGCCCGGGGGACGCCACCCTGCTCGTGCTGCGCGGCCGGGTGCGGCTGACCGCCGGGGAGGAAGGCTGGGAGGGCCGGGACGGTGACCTGATCATCATTCCCGAGACCCGGCACGCGGTCGAGGCGCTCGAGGACTCCACCTTCCTGCTCACCGTGGCCAAACGTTGACCCGGACGGTGAGACGACGAGACCCCCGACCGGCGGTGGCCGGACGGGGGTCTCGAGTGGAGCTCAGACCTGCGGCGTCTCCTGGATGCCGATGCTGAACTGCACCGCACCGGCCTGGTCGACGGAGGCGTCGAGCACCTTGTCGTCCAAGGAGGTGGCTGCCTCCTGCTCGAGGAAGATCCGCGCGGGGCCGTTCTCGACGACGGTGTCGCCGGGCTCGGGGGCCTCGGCAGGGGCAACCGCCAGCGCGTTCTGGTCGGACCCTTCGTGACTGATCCGGAGGCCGGCGCCGTCGGCCTGGCTGTTCTGCTCGGTGATGGCCTGCACCACCGTGGTCGCGTTCTCGGTGAGGGTGAGCACAAGACTCTCCTGTCCGATAGAAAGTGGGACACCTCCACCCTGCGTGATCTGCCGCCCGATCTCAAACTGGCGGCAGGTTACGCGCGCGTAGGTGGTCGGTAACATGTCGTGATGCAGCAGAAGACCCCCTCCGCCAGCCCGTGGTGGTGGCACGAGCACCGTCCCTCCAGCCTGGCCGACATCGTGCCCGAGAACGCCCGCCGCCACCCCGCGCGCGTCGTGCTGAACCGGTGGCGCGACCGCGCCTGGCAACCGGTGACGGCGGCGCAGTTCGACGCCGAGGTCCGTGAGATCGCGCTCGGCTTCATCGCGAGTGGCGTGCGGCCTGGTGACCGGGTCGCGCTGATGGCCAGGACGTCATACGAGTGGACTCTCGTGGACGCGGCGCTCTGGGCGACCGGCGCGGTGACCGTGCCGGTCTACGAGACGTCCTCGGCCGAGCAGCTCGCGTGGATCCTCACCGACTCGGGCGCCGTCGCCTGCGTCCTCGGCACTGCCGGCCACGCAGCCCGGCTCGCCTCGCTCGAGGGGCGCGTGCCGGCCCTGCGCGACCACTGGGTGATCGAGGCCGCCGACGGGCAACCCGGGCTGCCGGATCTCGTCGAGGCAGGACGCGCCGACGGCACGGACGCCGCCGAGCTGGAGCGACGGCGCAAGGCGCTCACGCCGGAGACCCTCGCGACGATCATCTACACGTCGGGCACGACGGGTCGCCCCAAGGGGTGCGAGCTGACGCACGGCAACTTCCTGGCCGAGATCATCAGCGCCATCGACTTCCTGCCGGAGCTGTTCGAGGAGGACGACGCGGCCACCCTGCTGTTCCTGCCGCTCGCCCACGTCTTCGGCCGGATGATCCAGACCGCGGTGCTGCTGGCCGGGGTGCGGACCGGGCACACCGACGTCGCCCGCATCACGCGCGATTTGCCGACCTTCCGCCCCACGTTCGTCCTGGCCGTGCCCCGGGTCTTCGAGCGCGTCTTCGACGGCGCCCAGCGCAAGGCGGCCGCGGCGGGCAAGGAGCGGATCTTCTCGATGGCGGCGGACACCGCGATCGCCTACAGCACCGCCCTGGAGACCGGCCGCCCCGGGCCGCTGCTGCGAGCGCGCCGGGCGCTCTTCGACCGGCTCGTTAATCACAAGATCAAGGACGCGCTCGGCGGCCAGACCTCCTGGGCCGTCTCGGGCGGTGCAGCGCTCGGGCCACGGCTGGCGCACTTCTTCCGCGGCATCGGAGTGACGATCCTCGAGGGTTACGGTCTCACCGAGACCACCGCGGCCGCGACGGTCAACACCCGGGCCGCGACCCGGATCGGCACGGTCGGACGCGCGTTGCCTGGCTTCGAGGTGCGGATCGCGCGTGGTGGAAGCACGGATGGCGAGGTGCTCGTGCGCGGTGACCACGTCTTCCGCGGCTACTGGGGCAACGAGGAGGCCACCGCGGCGGTCGTCGACGACGAGGGCTGGTTCCACACCGGCGACCTCGGCCGCCTCGACGATGACGGCTACCTGACCATCACCGGCCGCTCCAAGGAGATCCTGGTGACCTCCTCGGGCAAGAACGTCTCCCCCGGCCCCCTGGAGGACGTCATCCGTGGGCACGCGCTGGTCAGCCAGGCGATGGTCGTCGGCGACGAACGCCCGTATGCCGCGGCGCTCCTCACGCTCGATGCCGAGTCGGTCACCGACTGGCTCGAGCGACGGGGCGCCCCGGACCGGCCGATCGACGAGCTGCGAGAGGACCCCGCCCTGCTCACCGAGCTGCGCACGGCCGTCGACGCCGCCAACGAGACGGTGTCGGACGCGGAGGCGGTCAAGCGCTTCCGGGTGCTGCCGGGTGACCTCACCGAGGAGTCCGGACACCTCACGCCCACGCTCAAGCTCAAGCGCGCCGTCGTGATGCGCGACTTCGCCGACGAGGTCGAGGCGCTCTACGCGAAGCGCCGCTGAGATCGGCGACCGACCCACCCAGCCCGCGAGCCCCCGAGAGGCGAGCGGACGTCATACGGTGTGGGCATGGCCCGCCCGCACGCCGCAGCGCTGATCGAGGACGTGCTGCACCGACCCGTGGACCTGGTGCTGCGCCGCTTCGGGTGGGAACCGCGGATCGTGCCGGGCACGGGCTATGGCGCGACCGGGTTCGTGCGGGTGCTGGCGCGGGTCATCCTGTCGCGGCAGACCGACGCGCCCCGGCCGGAGGTCGCCCAGACCAGGCGGGGATGGCGCAACTTCCTCACCTCGCCGGCGGTGGGTGTGCCCGTCATGGTCCGGGCGGGTGAGGCCGTCGCCCGCACGGTGACCGACCGGAGCGGTTACGTCGACGTGGTGCTCGCCGACCACGGGCTCGCCCCCGGGTGGCACGACGTGAGCATCGAGGTCGAGCAACGGCCCGCCGTCGCGGCGCCGGTCTGCGTGATCGGCCCCGACGTGACCTTCGGGCTGGTCAGCGACATCGACGACACGGTGATGGTGACCGCGCTGCCCCGTCCGCTGATCGCTGCGTGGAACTCCTTCGTGCTGCACGAGCAGGCGCGCCACGTGGTGCCCGGGATGGCACAGCTCTATCGCGAGCTGCTCGACGAGCATCCGGGCGCACCGATCTTCTACCTGTCCACCGGGGCCTGGAACACCGCGCCGACGCTGAGCCGGTTCCTGCAGCGGCACGGCTACCCGCTCGGCCCGCTGCTGCTGACCGACTGGGGCCCGACCAACACGGGATGGTTCCGCAGCGGCCAGGAGCACAAGCGCGAGTCGCTGCGACGGCTGGCGCGCGAGCTGCCGCAGATCCGCTGGGTGCTCGTGGGCGACGACGGCCAGCACGACCCGAGGATCTACGGTGACTTCGCCCGCGCCCACCCCGACCTGGTCCAGGCGATCGCGATCCGGCAGCTGACGCCGGGTGAGCAGGTCCTGTCGCACGGCCTCCCGGTCGCCAACGAGGACTTCGCGCACCACGGTCCGCGACCGGTGCCGATCTACCGGGCCGGGGACGGATTCGGACTGGGCCGGGCCCTCGCCGCCGCCCGCCGCGCCGGCTGACCCACCACCCACCGCTCCCACCGGCCTGTGCTCACCCCGGGCCGCTTTGCTCGGCTCAGACCGGTCCCCGGGGTCGCGAGAGCGGCCTGGAGCGCGCAAACCGGTCCGAAACGAGCACGCGCCGCGGCGGCGCGATGGGCCAGACTGTGCCTATGCCGGAGCTACCCGAGGTGCAGGCCCTCGTCGACTTCCTGCGGACGCGGACCGACGGCCTCGCCGTCACGGGGGTCGAGCTGGGTTCGATCAGCGTGCTCAAGACGTATGACCCGCCGCCCCAGGCGCTCACCGGCCTGCCCGTCACCGGCGTCGAGCGGCACGGCAAGTTCCTCGACCTCGAGGCCGAGGGCTTGCACCTGATCTTCCATCTCGCCCGCGCCGGGTGGCTGCGCTGGACCGACCAGATGAAGCCGACGGTGCTGCGTCCGGGCAAGTCGCCGATCGCGTTGCGCTGCCGGTTCTCCGACGGCTCCGGGTTCGACCTGACCGAGGCCGGCACCCGCAAACGACTGGCCGCCTATCTCGTCACCGACCCGCAGCAGGTGCCGGGCATCGCGACGCTCGGCCCCGACCCGCTCGCCGACGACTTCGGAGAGCAGGAGTTCGCGGCGCTGCTGGCCGGCCGCCGCACCCAGGTCAAGGGCCTGCTGCGCGACCAGAGCTTCCTCGCGGGGGTCGGCAACGCCTACTCCGACGAGATCCTGCACGCCGCCCGCCTCTCCCCCTTCGCCCTCGCCTCGAAGCTGACCGACGAGGAGGTGGCGCGCCTCTACGCCGCACTCCGCGACACGCTGGTCCACGCGGTCGAGACCGCCTCCGGCAAACCGGCCAAGGAGCTGAAGGACGCCAAGCGGGCCGGCATGCGGGTGCACGGGCGCACCGGCGAGGTCTGCCCGGTCTGCGGTGACGTGGTGCGCGAGGTGTCCTTCGCCGACTCGTCGCTGCAGTACTGCCCGACCTGCCAGACCGGGGGCAAGCCGCTCGCCGACCGGCGGATGTCTCGGCTGCTGAAGTAGTGCGGCGCGTCGATTTGAGAGGATGGGGGCATGACCGGCATACCCCAGATCGACGTGACCGACGTGACCGACGACGCCACGCTGCTGGACGTTCGCGAGCCCGACGAGTGGCAGGCGGGCCACGCCCCCGGCGCCGTGCTCATCCCCCTGCGCGACCTGCCCGGACGCCTGGCCGAGGTCGCCGCGATGGGCGAGGGGACCCTCGCGATCGTGTGCCGCAGCGGTCACCGCTCCGGTCAGGCCACCGCCTGGCTCACCCGACAGGGGTATGACGTCACGAACGTCGCGGGCGGGATGCAGGCCTGGCAGCGTGCGGGCAAGGCGATGGTCACCGAGTCGGGGGCCGAACCCCGGGTGGCCTGACCCGCCGCGCAGCTGCCGTCAGGCGCGGATGACCGAGATGGACAGCTCGCGGACCTCCGCCGGGCTCTCCTCCCACGGTCGCGACAGCGTCAGCAGCAGGACCCCGGTGCCCGGGCCGGCCGCCTCGAAGCGGAACGAGCGAGCGGCGGCTCCACCCGGCATACCGGCGGGTGCGGTGCGGTCGCCCCTGGGCTCCAGGTTGTCCGGGACCGCCGCGGTGGTCCACAGGTAACCAGCGCCCCCGGGCTGCTTGAGCCGCACCTCGAGCGCGTCGCCGGGGTGCAGGGTCGCGGCCGCCCCTGACGCGGGGTCCTCTATGACGTGACGCATCTCCACCTCCGGCGCTCATGGGGTGCCGGACAGTCCGGCACCCTCTCCACACGTGCTCCACACGTGGCTGCACCGGCAGGTGCCGCGCTGCCCACGACACCTGCCGGTACGTCCTGTCCCCCGCGGGGACGGTCCGGTCTCACCAGACGTACATCGTCCCGATCACGCCGGCCGAGTCCACGGCCAGGTCCGGCGCCGAGCCGGTCGCGCGGGCGTGAGCCGCGAGCAGCGTCATCGTCGTCGAACCGGTGTCGGTCAGCGTGCTGAGCTTCTTCCAGCCCGCGGTCTGCAGGTGGGCCCACGCGTTGCGGTTGCTCTGCTCCGCCCACAGCGCCACCACCTTCTGGCCGCTGAGGCCGGCGCGTGCCGATGTCGCGCTCGCCGCTCCCCCGAGCTGCGGAGGCGTCATCGTCGGCGCCGGGCCGGACCCGTCGAGGGCGACGGTGTCGACCTGGTCGGTCACCGTGTCCTGCACGAGGTCCTGCTCCTGCTCGGACAGGTCGTGGGGTGCCGGTGCGCCGGCCGCGGTGCAGATCTCGGCCTTGCCTGGTGCAGGGGCCGCGCTGGCACTGGTCTTGCTCGTGCGGGCCCTGCTCGTGCGGGTCTTCGTGCTGCTGGGCATGGCGTGCTCCTCGTGCTCTGCCGGTCAGTAGGCGTAGGTCTGGGTGATGAGGCCGTCGTCGGAGTAGGCGTTGACGTAGGCGCTCTTCTCCTTGGCGGTGAGCAGGTCGTCGAACATCGCCACGTGTGCGGTGCCGGACGTGCCGCCGACGTGCAGCCAGCCGTTGTCCTGGACGTAGACCCAGCCGTTACGGTCGTGGCCGGTGCAGTAGCCGCCGAGGACCTTCTTCGCGTCGGTCCACCTGCGCACGGTGGCTCCGGTGACGGCGATGTTGGACCAGGTGTCGACGTAGCACTCGCCGTACCTGATCAGCCCGTAGCCGTTCATGCCCCAGCCGGTGCCCCAGCTGTTCTTGACGATCCAGGCGCCCTGCGCGTCGTCGTAGCCGATGATGGCGAGGCAGTGGCCGCCCTCCTCCCGGCCCGAGGCCTGCTCGTAGACGCCGGAGCGGTAGCTGAAGAAGTCGGTGTAGACGATGAGGCACCCGGTGACGGGGCCCGTCGCGAGCAGGTGGGCCTTGATCTGGTCGACCTTGTTCGTGAGGTCCTGGGTGCCCGTGGCCTTCGCGCGGTGCTGGCTCCAGCCGGCCGGCAGCGAGCCACCGTTCGAGTTGCCGGCCGAGTAGGGCCACTCGGCCTCGAAGGTGATGCCGCCGGTGGTGCAGAACGTCAGCGCCGGCAGTGGCATCCACCCGGTGTCACAGGTGACGCCGACCGTCGAGCCGTAGCCGTAGTAGAGGTGTGCCTCGGACAGGTCGATGTCCATGGACGGGACGCGCGGACCGTAGCGCGCGGTACCTTCCATCACCGCGACCGACGCGAAGGCCACGCAGGACCCGCACGCGCCCTGGTCACGGATGCCGCTCACGTAGTTCTGCCCGCTGACGTTGCGCAGGTCGAAGGAGGCCGGCAGCGCCGCCACGTCCGCGAGGGGGCGCGCCCCCCGCACAGTTTCGCGCACCGCAGCGGCTCGCTGTTCCAGCGTGGCCCGGTGGGCCTTGTCCGGGAGCGGCACCCCGAGGCGGCGGCCACGTTCCTTGCTGGTCAAGCGGGTCAGGTGGTTCTCCTCCGCGACCCAGGGGTGCTGCTTCTGCTCGAGCGCGGCGCGCACCGCGCCGACGTCGATGCGTTCCTGTCCTGCCATGGTGCTGCCTCCTCGATGCACCCCCGGTGGGTGTGGCTGACACGGAGGAGGAGGGCTCGTGACCGTCGCTGATACGACGCGGGGGGAGCCGTCATGACGGGCCGCTGACGGGTCGGCTACCAGCCGGCTCCGAAACAGATGAAGGGGCAGGGGGCCTCGTCCGCAAGCCCGGCGGTGACGGCCGCGAGCGCCTCCGCGGGCGGGCGGCCGGCGGACAGCCCCTGGTGGATCCCGCCGAGCACCTCGCTCGCGACGTCGTCGTCCACGCTGGCCGGTGAGGCGATGACCACGCGCGCCCCGGCGTGCAGCCAGGCCGCCGTCATACCGACCGCCTCCTCGCCCCAGCGCATCGACGACCGGCCGACCTCACAGGCGGAGAGCACGACCGTGGACGGGATCGAGGCGAGCCGGTCGATGTCGTAGCCGAACCACGGACCGTCGGCCAGCTCGAGACCGGAGAAGAGCGGGTTGTCCGCCGCGTGCCGGCCGTGTGCCGCCACGTGCAGGACGTCCACGTCGGCAGCCAGGGCCGAGACCGAGGCGGCGTCGGCGTCCGGGCCGACGAGCGTGCGTTGGTGGCGCCAGGCACCGGACGCCCGCCGGATCTCCTCCTCCGCCCGACGGACCCGAGGGCCGGCCACGAAGCCTGCCCTCCGAGGAGGGGAGGCCACCCGGTGGAGGTCGAGCCACAGGCTCGCCGACCGCGGCACGGTCACCGGACGGCCGCGCAGGCTGGGCAGCATCGACCAGGGCGTTCCGGCGAGCGCGCCCGCCGGAACGAGAACGACCGGACCGTCGCCGATCGGTCCGAGCGAGCCGGTCAGGTGCTGGTCGAGCTCGGCGAGGCGGGCGTGCAGGCTGCGGGTGACCACCTGCCGCATCGGACCGGGCAGGTGCGTCGCCGCCATGTCGAGGTCGGCCTGCATCCCTTCGAGCAGGCGGCGGACCGGCCCGAAGTCGCCGAGGTCGACCAGCCGTGGGGGTCCCGCGCCCGCGACGAGCGCGTGCAGGTGCTCGGCCACGAACACGTGGGCGATGAGGACGCCTCCCAACGGCTCGAGCTCGGCCATCACCCGCATCAGGTCGACAGGCTCGGTGACGACACCGGATCCGGCGCCGTGCCAAGCTCGTTGACGGATGGTGGCGCGCAGGGCAGCGGCCCGCCTGCGCTCGGGGGCCGCCGTCGCGCCTGACTTCTCGGCGGCCCGGATCGCGGCGTGCAGCTCACGCAGCTCGATCAGGAGCTCGGCCGTCTCGGGGTCTGCGGGTGGACGCATGGGCGCGACCTGGCTGGCCAGCGCACGGGCGCGCTCGGCCCACTCGAAGACCGTCGTGGGCCGGCCGTCCTCCAGCGCCAGGGAGAGCCCGTGGAAGGCGAGCCGCTGGCCGTGCCGCACCAACGAGGTCTGCAGGTCGAGCGAGCCGAACGATGCCTGCCAGTCGAGCAACTCCCGCAGGCCCTGGCGGACGTGACCCAGTGCATGCACGCGCCGGCCCTGCGCGGCGGCCAGCTCGGCGCGGACCTCCCGGCCGAGCAGTCGGTGCTCCAACGGTGAGGTGGGGCCGACGCGCACCGTCGAGATCACGGTGCGGGCGAGCGCGGGTTCGTGGCGGGCCAGCGCAATCCGCGCGGACTGGAGGGTCAGCGCGCCCGCCTCCTGGCGCAGCCCGTGCCAGCGCAGGGCATCCGCGACCTCGGTCACCTGCGGCAGCAGTGCCGCGTCGTGACGGCCGGCGAGGATGTCGGCGGTGAACGCCACACCGCGGGCTCGCAGCGCCCAGACCTCGCTGCCCCGCGCCGAGAAGAGCCGCGCTGCTCGGCTCGCGACCGCCTTCGCCTCCCTCGGTTCATCTCGCAGGAGCAGCTGCGCCAGGACCAACAGCGCCTCGGCCTGGCGCTGCCGCATCCCCCGCGAGGCGAAGGCGCGGCTCGAGGTCCGCAGGGCCTCCGCCGCGTCTTCAGGCTGCCCGGCTGCGATCAACGCCTCGGACCGGTCCTGGGCGCCGACCGCCTCGGAGACCTTGGACAGTCCCTTGAGCACGGGGCTGGCCTCGTCCATGAGCCGCAACGCGTCCGGGAGGTCGCCCGAGAGCAGCTGCGTGTAGCCCAGGTTGTGCTGGGTCTTGCCCTGGTGCACCTCGAAACCACCGCGGGCGTAGTGCCTGGCTGCGGCTTCGAAGTCGTGCCGTGCCTCGGCCACCTGGCGTCGCTGCAGGTGGATGTTGCCGCGCGTCAGGTGCAGGTTGCCGAGGGCCTCGGCCTGGTCGTCGTCGAGCAATGGCTCCGCACGGGCGAGGGCCGCCAGGGCGGCGTCGCCGTCACCGGCGCGCATGTGGAGCAGGCCCAGCTGACCCCAGATCTTGCCGCGCACGAGGTCCGGGACCTCGGCCAGCCCGAGGGCGTGCTGGCACAGGGCCAGACCGGTGTCGACGGTGCCGAGCTCGGACTCGGTGTAGGCCAGGCTGAGCTCGATCTGGGCCACCGTCTCGTCGTCGGTCGCCCGGTCCAGGGCCGTGCGGAAACTGCGCCGGGCGGCCGCGTGCCGGCCGGCATTGGCCTCGTCCAGGCCACGGCGGTGGAGCGTCGCTGCGCTGAGCACGCGTCCATCATGGCCCGATGCCGGTGACCTTCCTCACCGCACCCCGGGCGCGGGCAACCCGCTGCCCGGCGGGATCCGGCTGCCCCTGGGGGGGCAACGACCCTGCCAGCGCCCCAGCCAGCCGGCCGGCCACGAACGGCGCCGCGAAGGACGTGCCGCTCCACACCCCGAAACCGCCCGTGAAGTCGTCCGGGTCGATCGACTCGCGCACCAGTCCGTGTGCTGTGGTCCGGGCGACCGGCTCGAGCCCGCCCTGGAAGGCGGGCATGGTGCTCAGGACCTTCGCGCCCGGGGCGTAGCAGCGGACCCAGTCGCCGGTGTTGCTGAAGAGGGCGACCGAATCGCAGTCCGGATTGAGTGCACCGACCGACACCACCGGCACCCGCTCGGGCCCGCGCGGCTGGTCGTCGCCGCTGCGTGGGGCGAAGGCCGCCGGATAGAACTCGCGCGCGGTCGCGTCGTTGCCGACCGAGCAGACCACGGCGACGCCGCACTCTCCGAGCAGGTCCAGGATGCCGCGGAGGGTCGGGTCGAACAGCGCGTCCTGCGGGGTCTCGTGGTAGTAGCCCATCGAGAGGTTGAGCACGTCGATGGGGTGGCCACCGGGCTCCCCAGCGGCGTGCCGACGGGCGAGCTCGGCGATCTTGACCAGTGCGTCGACCCAGTCCGACTCCACGATCGTCCCGCTCGAGGACACCACCCGCCAGGCGACGATGTCGGCGTCGGGGCAGACCTGGTGCACCACACCGCAGATGAAGGTGCCGTGACCGGAGAGCGGGTCGAGGGACCCGTCGAACGGCCCGGAGTGGTCGCCGCCGACCTCCGGGTCGTTGGCCCGTCCGGTGTCCCCGATGGGGGTGCCGTCCAGGGTCACCGAGGTGTCCACGATGCCGTCCAGCCACGGGTGAGCGCCGCACCCGGTGTCGAGGATCGCCACGACGGGTCGCCGCCCGGGGAGTTCCGAGTCCGGTGTGCGGTGCGGGCGGCCGCCGATGAACGCCAGCGGTGACCGGCCGCCACCACCGGGCCGGCCATAGGACGCCAGCCCCGCGCCGTCGACCGGATTCGAGCTCTCGTAGGGGTTCGAGCTCTCATACGGGTTGGAGCTCTCGTAGGGGTTGGAGCTCTCATAGGGGTTGGAGCTCTCGTACGGGTTGGGGTGCTCGACCGGGGTCACCTTGAGCAGGTGGTCGAGGCCGACGCCACCGAACTGCTCGGCGCCGAACCGCGCCCGCGCGTGCTGCAGCAGCGTCCATCCGTCCGGGGCGGGCGCAGCCTCACCCGGCCGCACGGAGACGACGACCCGGGTCAGTCCGAGGGGCGGTGCACCGTCACAACCACAGCCGTGTCGGTGACCTTCGCCGGTGCGCGTCGACGCCGGGTCGATCGCGCCCGCGACCCGCGAGCAGGGATAGGCGTCGTCCAGGCTGACCTGCCACCCCAGCGGATCGGCCGCCTCCCGCAGGCGTGCCAGCACGTCGTCCCGGTCCTGGCCGGCCGAGATCACCAGGCGTCTCCCGACGTAGTCGGTTGAACGCGGGGTGACACCGTCGACGGCCTGGGCGGTGCGTGGGTCGAGGCTGTGTCCCCCGAGGGACCGCACGTGGCTCCCAGAGATCGGCCGAGGGTCACGGTCACGGTGGTTGAGGGCGGGCAGGTGCCGACGCCCGTCGTCGCGCGGGTTCGCCTCGGGTTCGGTCACGGCATACCTCTCATCCGTGGCGGCCCTGCCGCCGGAACGTGTCTGGACCGGCTGCGCCGGTCGGTCGGTCAGAGCTCGAAGGCGGGAGTGGCGAACTGCAGCGTCTCGCCCTCCTCGGCGGGGTCCTCATCGGGTTCGCCGTCGGCCGGTGGCTCGTCGAGGTCGGAGAGCACGACCCGCGACAGGCCGCTCGGCAGCCGCGGCAGCTCGAACCGTCCCTGGGCGTCGGCTCGCGACTCCCAGGTGACCCCGTCCTGGCGCACGCTGACCCGCAGCCGACGCGCCGGCGAGATCCATCCGTCGAGCCGGCGCTCCGAGGGGCTCAGGGCCCGCACCTGCATCATCAGCCAGACGCTCACGCCTGAGAACACGATGGTCAGCGCCTCGCTCTGGCTGCGGGTGCCGGCGAGCTCACGGGTGTGCTGCACGAGGTGGAGCAGCTCGTAGTCCGCGTCCAGGTCGTCGAGCGCCAGCGCCACCAGCACCGTCTCCGGCAGGTCGTGGGGCATGGGATCGCGTGCGTCCCACATGCGGGTGAGCCGGTCGTATGTCGTGTGGTCATCCAGGAGGGAGAAGTCAGACTCGGACACGGGTGGCCCCCTTGATCGGCTCGGTGAGGAGCGTTCGCAGCTTGTCGAGGCACCGGCCGCGGGTGGGGCCGATGCTGCCCACCGGCATCCCGAGCTCGTCGGACAGGTCGGTGTAGTTGGGTCGAGGGGAGAAGGCGACGATGCGCAACAGCCGCTGACACCTGTCGGAGAGCTGCCGGACGCCTGCCCACAGCCGGTCCTGCTCGTCGCGCACGAGCACCTCGGCCTCGGCGGACTGTCCGGGTGGCACCTTGTCGGCGAGGAACTCGTCGGTCGCCGTCGACGTGCGGGACTCGGCTCCGGACTGTCGCCAGGCCTCGCGGCGCGCCGTCGTGGTGAGCCACGCACCGATGGCCTGGCAGTCCTTGACCGAGTCGGCTCGTCGCACGAGGGTCAGCCAGGTGGTCTGCACCACGTCCTCGGCCCGGTCGCGTTCGAGCCCGTAGGCTCGCACGACGTGCCAGAGGACCGGGCTGAGCAGGCGGACCAGGTCGTCCAGTCCCGCCGGATCCCCCTCGCGCCAGCGGCTGAAGGCCTCGGCGGCGTCGGACCACAGGGACGCCCGCGGCTCCACCACCGGCCTCCGGTCCACATCCACCATGGCTGCGCTGCTCTCGTCCTCGTCGTCGAGTGGGACCCGGGATGGGCCCTCACAGCGACAGGAGCGGCCTGCCCGGCCGCTGATACATCGATGACCCAATGTAGTGGTCCGGCCGCTCTTTGCCGAGAGGCATCGGCGACACGATGTCGTCGTATCGGCATGTCTCATGATCTCGCTAGACGGCCGTATAGGGTGCGATCGTGGATCCGATCAAGAACCCCTATGCCCCCGGTGCGGGCCAGCGCCCGCCCGAGCTCGCCGGTCGCGACGAGCAGCTGCGCAGCTTCGACGTCGTGCTGGAGCGCATCGCGCGGTCCCGCCCGGAGCGGTCGATCATCCTCACCGGCCTGCGGGGCGTCGGCAAGACGGTGCTGCTCAACGCCCTGCGCTCCGCAGCCGTCCGCGCCCACTGGGGGACCGGCAAGCTCGAGGCACGTCCCGACCAGCGCTTGCGCCGTCCGCTGTCCGCGGCGCTGCACGTCGCGACCCGCGAGCTCGGGCACCCCCAGGGCGACGACGTCGACCACGTCCTCGGCGTGATCAAGGCTTTCGCGCAACGCGATTCGGCTCCCGGCGCCAAGCTGCGGGACCGGTGGAACCCCGGCATCGACGCACCTGCGATCACCGGCCGGGCAGACTCCGGGGACATCGAGATCGACCTCGTCGAGCTGCTCACCGATGTGGGTGGACTGGCGGCGGACGTCGGCAAGGGCGTCGCCATCTGCATCGACGAGATGCAGGACCTCCACCCCGAGGACGTGTCGGCCCTGTGCGCGGCCTGCCACGAGATCGGCCAGAGCGGGCTGCCGGTGATCGTCGTCGGCGCCGGCCTGCCGCACCTGCCGGCGGTGCTCAGCGCCAGCAAGTCCTACAGCGAGCGGCTCTTCCGCTACTCGCGGATCGACCGCCTCGACCGCGCGGCCGCCGATCACGCGCTGCAGTTGCCCGCCCGGGAGGAGGGCGCCGACTTCACCCCGGAGGCGCTGGAGGCGATGTATGCCGCGACCGGCGGCTACCCCTACTTCATCCAGGCCTACGGCAAGGTCGCCTGGGACGTGGCACCGCGGTCGCCGATCACCGTGGAGGACGTCGCCGTCGCTGCGCCGGAGGCCGAGTCCGAGCTGGCGGTGGGCTTCTTCGGGTCCCGCTACGAGCGGGCCACGCCGGGCGAGCGGGAGTACCTGCGCGCGATGGCGGACGCCGCCACGGCCGAGGCGGACAAGGCCGAGGACGTCCAGCCCGACGACGTCGACTCGGTGCCGACGGCGGCGGTCGCCGCGGTCCTCGACCGCAAGCCGCAGTCGCTGTCGCCCGCCCGGGACGCCCTGCTCAAGAAGGGTCTGATCTACAGCGGGGAGCGGGGCCGGATCGCGTTCACCGTGCCGCATTTCGGCCGTTACCTGCGCAGCACTGCCTGAGCCAGGCCTCGCGAGTCTCCTGGCCACCACCCATCGGGCCTGCACCGGTCATGACATCGGCGCCATCGGCACCCCACCCGAGCAGGCACACCCCGTCGGGCTGTGATGGCAGGACGCACGGCGTCAGGTTGCGCGCCTGGTGGACAGCAGGAACGCCGGCAGGTGGAGCTCCTCGCCGTCGACGTTGGCGAGCACGTCCGCCGTATCGACGGTGGTGTCGACCCAGTGCGGTGCCGGGAAAAGCTGGTTCAGCGCCTTGGGCGTGAGGTCCCAGCCCGGACCCGCCTCGTCCGCCACGGCAAGGATGTGGACCACTGCCCCCGGAGCGCAGATGGCGGTGAGGCCTCGGAGGTAGGCCCGCCGGCCACCCTCGTCGAGGTTGTGCAGCAGCCCTGAGTCGAAGACCGTCCGGGGCCTGACGGGGAGGTCCTCGAGGCGCTCGGCATCACCCACGAGGAACTCGATGTCCAAGGCACTGTCCGCCGCCTTGGTCCGAGCCGTGTCGATCGCGCGTCGGGAGCAGTCCAACCCGACGACCTGGTAGCCCCTCTCGGCGATCAGGATCGCGAGTTCCCCCGTGCCGCAACCGGCGTCGAGGACCGGGCCCTCGAGCGAGATCCGACCGACCAGCGCGGCTAGGGCGGGCTGAGGCCCACCGATCTCCCAGGGCGGAGGCACGTCGACGGCATACTGCTCGTCCCAGTTGTCGTGTCCTTGTCGCGAACCCATGGCATGCACGATATCCGCGCCGCCGCCGGTCGAGGCGCCGGGAAGCCTGCCATCCCGCGGTGATCGACGTGGGCACCGCAGAGGGAGCCGGTGATCCGCGTTCACCGCAACTCACGAGGCGCGACCAGGCCGTGCTCGTAGGCGTAGATGACTGCGTGCACCCGATCGCGCAGGTCGAGCTTGAGCAGAACGCGCGCGACGTGGGTCTTCACGGTGGTCTCGGCCACCACGAAGGTCCTGGCTATCTCGGCGTTGGAGAGGCCTTGCGCGACGAGGTCGAGGGTCTCGCGTTCGCGGGTCGTCAAGGTGGCCAGCTGCGCGGCGACTGCCCGGTCGGGTGCGGGGCGACGGGTCAGGAAGGTCTCGATCATCCGCTTGGTCACCTGCGGCGCAAGCAGCGACTCACCGGCGTGCACCGCGCGGATCCCCGCGATGAGGATGGCCGGCTCGACGTCCTTGAGGAGGAAGCCGCTCGCCCCGGCACGCAGCGCCTCGTAGACGTAGTCGTCGAGGTCGAACGTGGTCAGCATGACGACCCTGCTCGCACACTGGGGTAGCGACATGATGCGTCGGGTGGCCTCGATGCCGTCGACGCGCGGCATGCGCACGTCCATCAGGACGATGTCGGGTCGCAGCCGCCGCACCTGCTGCACCACGTCGAGCCCGTCAGTGGCCTCGCCGACGATCTCCAGGTCCGGCTCGATCTCGAGCAGGAGACGAAAGCCGCAACGCACCAGCGCCTGGTCGTCGGCGATGAGGACCGCGATGCTCATTTCGGGGTCGCTCATGACATCTCCAGCGGCAGCGTCGCGTGGAGCTCGAACCCGCCGTCGGACTGGACCCCTGCGACGAGCCGACCGCCATAGACACCAACGCGTTCACGCATCCCGATGAGCCCGTGGCCCGGCGTCACCTGCCTCCGCGAGGGCCTTCCGTCGTCCCGGACCGCGAGCTCCAGCACGTCGGGTCCATAGCTGATGAGCACCTCGGCACGCTGCGGACCGTCGGCGTGCCGCAGCACGTTGGTGAGACCCTCCTGGACGACGCGGTATGCCGTGAGGTCCAGCCCGGGAGCGACCGGCCGGGCCGATCCGGTGACCGTGAGTCGAACCGGCAGTCCTGCTCCCTGGAAACGCGTGATCAGCTGATCCACCTCGGCCAGGCCCGGGGCTGGCGTCAGCTCGACCACCTGACCCTCGGCGCGCAGGATCGCGACCATGCGGCGCATCTCGGCGAGCGCCTCCCGTCCCACGGTCTCGACCGTTCCCAGCGCCTCGCGCTCGACCACCTGGTCGGGGGTGAGCCGGCGCCGGACGGCGGCGGCCTGGACCGTCATGACGCTCACGTTGTGGCCGATGACGTCGTGGAGCTCGCGGGCGATCCGGTTGCGTTCCTCCGAGACGGCCCGGGCGCTGACGTCCTGTTCACGCAGCCGCCGTTGCTCGCGCACCTGCATGCGGGAGCGGATGAGCGCACCGACGAGCCAGGCCACCATCGGCTGGAGCCCCCAGAAGAGCGACTCCCCACGCATCGTCCAGGAGGTCACGAGCGGGTCGAAGCCGATCCACCCGGCGGTGAAGACGGCGAGGGCAGCCAGCCCCCAGACGCTGGGATACCGACGCTCCCACCGCCCGACGCTGTAGGCGGCGATCGCCGGCATGGTGCCGACCGCGTTGCCCTCGGGCGACCCGAACGTCGTGAAGGCGGCCAGGTAGACGACCACGATCACGGCCAGCGTCTCCAACGGCCGCCACCGGCGTCCGACCAGCAGCAGGGCCGTGATGGCGTAGGTCAGCGCCTGAGCCCAGTGCGGACCCTGCCGGTGCGTGGAGCCCGCACCGTCCCACACCTCGATCTGGCCGAGCGCGAAGGCCACCAGCGCGACGGCCACGTCGAAGGCCCAGCTGGCACGGCTGCGACGGCCCATAGCCAAGAACGGTAGCGCCGCTGCCGGTCGTCGACGTCCTCCTTCAGGAGGATCGCCGGTCGTCCTCCGGCCGACTCGGGACGCGCTCACCAGGCATCCACAGATCGTCAGGTCGAGGGACGACAGCTGGCGACTGCTGTTCCTACCGTCGAGGAACAGCACCCTGCTGTCAGACCCCTTCTGCCCGAAAGGAACCCACCATGGTCCACCGTCGCACCGCCGGGATCGGCCTGTTCGTCTTCGGCCTCGGTACTCTCGTCACGTTCATGACCGCCGAGATTCCTGGCGGCGACTACGAACCGGTCAAGGTCACGGCTTACCTCGCACAGGGCCATGCCCTGCGCACCTTCGTCCTCGCCTACGTGGGCATCGCGTCCATGCTCGCGCTGCTCGTGTTCGCCCACGGGATCCGCGACGAGCTCGGTCGGCTCGGCGAGTTCGTCTGGGGACTGTCGATCGCCGCCGTCGCCACCGGCGTCGTGGGCTGGTTCATCGGAGCGGGGGTCGTCGTGGCGACCGCGGAGGGTGGTCCGGACATCACGGCCGGGATTCCGCTGCCCGTTGCCCACACCATCGGGGAGATCGCCGGGCTGCTCGGTGGGTGCGCGCCGGCGCTGTTCATCGGGGTGGTCGCGATCATGCTGTGGCGGACCGACCTGCCCTTGTGGCTGCGCGGCTTCTCGGTCGTCGCGGGCGTCTGTGGCATCCTCGCGCCGCTCTTCTTCACGCTCTTCGTCTTCGTCCTGTGGACCCTGGTCTGCGGCGTCTCCCTGATGCGGTTGCAGTCGAGCCCGGCCACCATCGAGCCGATCCTGCAGTCCTGACGCGCCTTCGGACCGGCCGGGTGAGGCTACCCGAGCCGGGCGGCGACGTCGGCCGGGAAGCCGCCGGTCGCGATGGGCCCCCAACGGGTCGGCGTGATCCGGATGAGCGACTTGTCCTGGATGCGCATCGCCTCGCGGTACTCGTCCCAGTCGGGATGCTCGCCCGAGATGCTTCGGAAGTAGTCGACGAGCGCGTCCTCGGCGTCGGGCATGTGCAGCACCTCCGCGTCGCCGTCGACCTGCACCCAGGCGTCGTTCCACTCGTCCGACATCACGACGACCGACACCTGCGTGTGGCGTTCGGCGTTGGTGGTCTTGGCGCGGCCGGGATAGCTCGAGATGACGATCCGGCCGGCCGCGTCCACTCCGCCGCTGACCGGCGAGATCTGCGGGCGTCCGTCAGCACGCGTCGTGGCGAGCACCATCCGGTGCCGCGGGCGGACGAAGTCGAGCAGGGCGTCGAGCTGGACCACGGTGTTCTTCGCGATGCTTCGGGCCATGACGGCAATCTACGCGCTACCGGTAGCGGGGCTGGTCCGCGTCGGGGTCGGCCGGGACCACGTCGAGCCGGGAGTCGGTCAGCAGCTCCCCGATGGCGACGGGGTCGGCGCCGATACCGGCCCAGTGCGGGTCGACGTCCTTGGCGACGCACCAGGCGTGATCGGCCGGCCAGACGAACGCCGGATCCGGCGCGAAGGCGCGTGAAGGCCCTCGGAGAGCTGCGTGGGGATCCGCCGACTCCTCGCGGCCGGCCCACTCGCCGAGCCCGGACACCGGCCCGTGGAAGAGGTAGTAGGCGCGGTGGGGGAGGACGACCTTCGGCCAACGTGACCCGGACGGCGACGGGGCAGGCGCAAAACCAGGGACAGCCGCGGGGTCCGGCTGCTC
This sequence comes from Segeticoccus rhizosphaerae, assembly GCF_005222685.1. NCBI lineage: Bacteria > Bacillati > Actinomycetota > Actinomycetes > Micrococcales > Intrasporangiaceae > Segeticoccus > Segeticoccus rhizosphaerae. Next base: position 3,608 of record NZ_SWMA01000033.1, on the reverse strand, counting down.
CGCGCCGTCGTCCTCGGTGACGGCGCCATCGCCGAGGCTCATGACGCCGGCACCGTCGAGGCTCACGCCCCAGCCGTCCCAGAGGCAGAAGTAGCACTCCTGCGGAGTGCGCGTATGCCGTGCCAGCGTCTCCAGGACACGGCGCAACTGCGTCGTCTCGGGGGGAGCGTCGTCATCGTCCTCGCGGTCGTTCTCGCTCTGCCCCTCGTAGCTCGGGTCGGGAATGAACCGCAGCCGCGCATATGCGGGCAAGCCGTCCGGCCCGAAACCGACGAGTCGGTCCCAGGGCCGGGTGCTGGTGCACAGCCACCGTGCGGCTGACAGGTCGGAACACGGCGTGAGCGTCACGCCGCACCACGTGAGCCCGCGGCCGGGCTCGGGGGAACCGTCGAGACAGCATCGCCGCGCGCCGCGATGACAGCGGTCCCTTCACCATCGAGCCGGGCGAGAGCCGCTGCCGTGCGGCCGGTGACCAGCAACAGCAGATCGGCCAGTCGCCCTGCGACCACGGGCCCTTCGCCGACGCAGACCCGGGCGTCCGTTGCCACCAACCGCACCCCGCGCATCCGGCGACGTGCGTGGAAGGGCCAGCCCATCCGCCATACGTGCTCGAACGAGGTCTGCGCGGCTTCGGTCGGCGCGGGACGCTCGAGGCCGAGCGGCACGCAGATGTCCTGGCCGTGCACGAGGACGTCGAGCAGCAGGTTGTCCGCGTTGGTCAGCCGAGGCATGCGGCGGGAGGCCGCGTCACGGTGGAGCTCCTCGACGATCAGCTCGGTCGGTCGCCGGGCATGGGCGATCGCCAGTGCGGCCCCTGCCGACCAGAGGTTTCCCCGTGACCGGACCAGGGCGCGGACCAGCATGCCGGTGTCCGTCCCGGTCGGCGTCATCGCCACGTGCGCAGCGACCTCCCTGACCCGCCAGCGGGCACACAGTGACGGGTGCTCCCACTGCTGCGGCGTCAGGCCGCCCAGCAGCTCGGCCAGGGAGTGTCGTTCGCGCTCCATGCTCGACCAGAGTGCCTCGTCCATGGCCGTTCACCTCATATGGTAAGAAGTTCTGACTAGTCTGCTCTGCTCGACCAGGAAAGGCAAGTGGTATGCCGTGACCGGCCCCAGCCTGGGTGTGCTGCTGTTCCTGCCCTACCGCCACCTGGAGGAGCGCGTCCTCGACGCCGTGCGTGCTGCGGGTTACTCCGTCACCACCGCCCAGGCGCGCGTCTTCCAGCGGGTCGATCCGCAGGGATCACGGTTGACCCGCCTCGCCGCGGCGGCCCAGGTCACCAAGCAGACCGCCGGCTACCTGGTCGACCAGCTCGAACGTGGGGGATATCTCGAACGCATTCCGGACCCGTCCGACGCGCGCGCCAGGCTGATCCGCATCACGGCGCTCGGCCTCGAGGCCGCCGCGGTGGCGAGACAGGAGGAGGCGCGGGTCGAGGCCGAATGGGTCTCCCTGCTCGGACACCGACGAGCGGAGGAGCTGCGCCAGACCCTGCTCGCGCTGCGCTCGATCACCGACCCCTACGCCACGGACTGACCGTCGCTCCCTGATCCGCTGGGCCGGCCGCCGCATCGGTGGCGCGTCCGCGTTACCTTGGGCACCAGACCGGATGGCGAGAGGTCGCCACCCGCGAGGACGCCACCCGGTCGACCGTCACCGGCCCCGACCACAGGAACTGACCCATGTCGAGTGAGACCCTCCGCACCCCACTGGCCGCCGAGCTGGACGCGTTCTTTCGCCAGTACACGGAAGCCGACCAGGCTAAGGGGCTGGTCTACGGCCACGCCACCGCCGAGGGGCTCTCGCACTCCAGGGGATTCGGGGTGGCGAACGACGACGGACTGGAGCCCGACGCCGACACCGTGTTTCCGATCGCGTCGATGACCAAGAGCTTCGTCGCCTGTGCGGCGCTGGTGGCACGCGACCGCGGGCTCCTTTCCCTGGATGACCCGATCACGGCATGGTTCCCCGACTTCGCAGGAGCCGGCGCCATGGAGGACCCCTGTGACCCACCGACGATGCGGATGCTCTTCAGCATGTCCGGCGGGCTGACCGAGGACAACTCGTGGATCGACCCCTTCATCCACATGGACGAGACCGAGCTGCTGAGGCAGCTGAAGGACGGGGTCCGCTACAGCCACTCGCCCGGGTCGACCTACGAGTACTCCAACCTCGGCTACGCCCTCGCCGGGCTCGCCGTGGGGCGCGCCGTCGGTCGCCCGATCGAGGAGTTCGTCCACGACGAGGTGCTGGTCCCGCTCGGCCTGACCCGGACCTTCTTCGACAACGCTGCGCCGGCCGGCATCGACCGCGCGACCGGCTACTCCTTGGACGTCGAGGGCCGGTGGACGCCCTTCGCGCCGACGGCATCGGCGGCCTTCGCGGCGGCCGGCGGCATGATGAGCACGGTGCGTGACCTGGCCACCTGGATGACCTGGCTCGGCGCGGCCTTCCGCGCTCCGCGGGCAGACGGCCACGGCGACCACGATGAGGTGCTGAGTCGCGCCTCGCGCCGGGAGCTGCAGCGGCTGCACATCGTGGACCCGCCGGTGTTGTCCATGCGCTCCAATGGCGGGTTGCAAGCCAACCTCGGCGGATACGCCCTCGGCCTGCGCGTCTCCCAGGACCTGTGGCGCGGGACGGTCGTCTCACACGGGGGAGGGCTGCCCGGTTTCACCCTTTTCATGTGCTGGCACCCCGACTCCGGAAACGCGACCGTGGTGCTGACCAACAGCCACCGCGGCGACCCGGCCACGTTGTGTCGCGATGCCCTCGGACGCGCCCTTGCCCGCGACGAGGTTGCCGCGCAGACCATCGTGCTGTGGCAGGAGACGGCCGACCTGCGCGCCGAGGTCGAGTCGCTGATCCGGGCCTGGGACGACGAGGTGGCGGCCCGGGTCTTCGCGCCGAACGTGGACTTCGACCGGCCGCTGGTGCAGCGGCGCGCGGAGCTCGAGCGGTTGGTCGACGAGATCGGACCGTTGGGCGCGCCACGCCCCCTAGCCGACATCGTCTCTGCCGCGACCCCCGCTGACGTGACGTGGTCGGTGCCGGGCGAGCACGGTGAGCTGATCTGCATGATCCACCTGACGCCGATCAACCCCGCGCAGGTACAGGAGTTCGTCGTGGAGGCGGTGCCCTTCGGCCGACCCCGCAGTGCATCACCAGACGACGTCTCGCCCCGCCGGAGCGGGCTGGGTCCAGCGTTCATCGGGACGATGCCCAATGTGCGGGTGCTGCTGCCCTGACGGCGAAACGGCATACCCGCCGTGCTGGCGAACCTGCTACTCGGGCAGGTCGATGTCCACCTGGTCGGGATAGAAGGCGACATGGTTCGCGATCTCGGCCACCGCCGCGTGGGGCGCCGGATAGGTCCACACCGCGTTGTCGGCGTGGGCGCCCGCTGTTTCGTCGTGCAGGCTGAAGTAGGCGGCGTCACCCTTGTAAGGGCAATAGGTCGCGTGGTCCGTCGGCTCCAGGACGTCCTCGACAACATCGGCGAGAGGCAGGTAGGGCACCGAGGGATAACCGCAATGCCGCGCAGTTAGTGGTGTTACGGATGTTGCCAGTGTGGCGGGTGTGTCGGCGTGTCGCGGGATGAAGCA
>NZ_SWMA01000032.1:0-44658 GCF_005222685.1 Segeticoccus rhizosphaerae | reverse complement strand
CACCACCACGATCACGACACACCTACACCCAGCGGCTCCTTGACCCCACGACACACCCGCTAACTGCGCGGCATTGGCGCTAGCCGCCGGCTTCCGCAGCCAGCCGGCTGAGCACCTCGTCGTGCAGCACGCCGTTGCTGGCCACTCCGTTGCCGCCCCACGGGCCGGGTTCGCCGGTCAGCGAGGTGAACCGCCCGCCGGCCTCGGTGACGATCGGCACCAGGGCGGCCATGTCGTGCACGGCAAGCTCCGGCTCGGCGGCGATGTCGACCGCACCCTCGGCGACGAGCATGTAGGACCAGAAGTCGCCGTAGGCCCTGGTGCGCCAGCAGTCGTCGCCGAGCTGCAGGAACTGCTCGCGCAGTCCCAGCTTGGCCCAGCCGGTCAGGCTGGAGTAGGACAGCGACGCGTCGGAGAGCTCGGAGACGTGGGAGACGTGCAGCCGCTTGGCCGAGGAGAGGCTGCGGCCGCTCCAGGCGCCGGAGCCGTTCGCGGCCCACCACCGACGGGTGAGCGCGGGCGCTGCGACGAGGCCGAGCACCGGCTGCCCGTCGTCGACGAGAGCGATCAGGGTGGCCCACACGGGGACCCCGCGGACGAAGTTCTTGGTGCCGTCGATGGGGTCGACGATCCACCGGCGAGGACCGTGACCTGTGGTCTCCATCTCCTCGCCCTGGACGGCGTCCCGGGGACGGGTGCGCTTCAGCTGGTGGCGGATGATCTCCTCCGCCGACCGGTCGGCGTCGCTGACCGGGGTGAGGTCCGGTTTGGTCTCCACGACCAGGTCCTCGGCACGGAACCGCGCGGTGGTCACCCGTTCCACGGCGTCCGCGAGCACGTGCGCGAGGCGCAGGTCATCATCGTAGGCAGGCACCCTCGGCACGCTAGCCGACGAACGCCGAGCGCGTATGACGCCACGCAGCTTCCCCTTGCCGCAGCTCCTCCGCGGCAGGTCGCTGCGCTCCATCTTCGCCGCTGTCGTCGCCGCGGGCATGTTCTCTCTCCGCTGTCGTCGGTCACGGTGGGGTGCCGCTGGTCGCCCGCGCGCGGTGGACGGTGAGGTAGAGCCGGTGCGCGGTGACCACGACTGCCACCCAGGCGAGACCGAGGGCCCACGCCGCCATGACGTCGGTCAGCCAGTGGTGGCCGAGGTAGACCCGGGACAGCCCCATCGCCACCGCCCACGCCAGCGCACCCAGCACCACGCACGCGCGGGACCACACGTGCCGGACGCGCCGCAGGATGATGTAGGCCAAGACCGCCGCGATCACGGTGCTGTTGAGCGTGTGGCCACTCGGGAAGGACGCCGACGACTCGAAGGGCGGGACGGCGTCGATCCGCGGTGGCCGCGCCCGTCCGACCAGCTGCTTGCCGGCGACGGTCATCAGCAGCGACCCGGCGGCGGCCACCAGCACCAGCGCCGCGGGCGACCAGCTGCGCCACCACAGGCACAGGGCGAGGACGGTCAGGCCGGTGAGGATCGGCATACCGACGTCTCCGCCGAGGTGGGTGAACCAGGTGACAGCCGTGTCGAGCCCTGGACTGCGCAGCCCGAGCATCGCGTTGAGCACCGGTCGGTCCAGCGTCGCGACCTCGTCCTGCTCCATGACGGCGTCGTAGACCTCGGCGCCCGCGGCCGTCAGCAGGACCGTCGTCATCGCGCCGACGATCAGCGTGAGCAGGATGACCCAGTTGGCCGCGACCCAGGGACTGCGCTGTCCGACAGCGGATTGGGCCAGCCACCTGCCGAACCGGCTGTGCCACGTGGCAAGGTCCCGGTCGCCGATGTGGTCTTCGGGAGAAGCGGCCACAGCCGACTCTCAGTCCCCGTGCCCGGGTGTCCGGGCACGGAGCAGCCGGCGGAGCGACTCGAGTCTGGAGGGTCCGGCCGGTCCGGCGTGACCGCCCTCCACCCACGCGTCCAGGGCGCACTCCGGCTCGTCGTGGGTGCAGCCGCGGGGACACTCCGCCGTGCCGGGCTCGAGGTCGGGGAAGTGGTTGATGATGCGGGCCGGGTCGACGTGCGCCAGCCCGAAGGACCGCACGCCGGGGGTGTCGATCACCCAGCCGTCGTCGTCCGGGAGGCGCAGCGCCACTGCGGAGGTGCTGGTATGGCGGCCACGGCCGGTCACGTCGTTGACGTCGCCGGTCGCGCGCAGCGCCCCGGGCACCAGGGCGTTGACGAGGGTGGACTTGCCGACGCCGGAGTGGCCCACGAGAACGCTGACCCGATCGGCCAGCGCGGCGTGCAGCTCCTCGAGGCCGCGGGGGAGTCCACCGTCTCCGGTGAGGGACGTCACGACATACCTCACCTTGAGCGGCGCGTAGGTGGCGAGGAACGCGTCGGCGTCGGCGAGGTCGGCCTTGGTGAGCAGCAGGAGGGGCTCCATGCCGGCGTCGTAGGCGGCGACCAGGCAGCGGTCGATCATCCGCGGCCTCGGCTCGGGATCGGCGAGGGCGGTGACGATGACGAGCTGGTCGGCGTTGGCGACGATGATGCGCTCGACGGGGTCGGTGTCATCGGCGGTGCGGCGCAGGACGGCGGTGCGTGGGTCCTGTCGGACGATGCGGGCGAGCGCGTCGCAGTCGCCGGACGTGTCACCGACGAGACGGACGTGCTCGCCGACCACGATCGACTTGCGACCGAGGGCTCGGGCCTTCATCGCCGTGACGAGGCGGTCCTCCACGAGCACCGTGTAGCGACCACGGTCCACTCCGACGACAAAACCCGGCACGGCGTCCTCGTGCGCCGGGCGCTCTTTCGTGCGGGGCCGGGATCCTTTGCGGTTGGGTCGGATCCGCACATCGCTCTCGTCGTACTCGCGCCGCCGGGGGCTCATGGCTGCGGGACGTGGTGCGCCGCGTGCGCGAGCTCGTCCCACCGCTGGGTGAACCGCGGCAGGGTCTTGCCGGTGGTGCCGACGTTCTCCACCACGACCCCCGGCACGGCCAGCCCCAGGACCGCCGCGGCCATCGCCATCCGGTGGTCGTCATAGGTCCGGAAGAGACGGCCGTGAAGCTGCCGTGGAGCGACCCGCAGGCCGTCGTCGGTCTCGGTGACCTCGCCTCCCATGGCGTTCAGCTCGGTGGCGAGCGCGGCCAGCCGGTCGGTCTCGTGACCGCGCAGGTGCGCGATCCCGCGCAGGTGCGAGGGGGAGTCGGCCAGAGCGGCGAGTGCGGTCACGACGGGCGTGAGCTCGCCGACGTCGTGCAGGTCGACGTCGAGGCCGTTGATGCCGCCGCCTCCGCTGACGGTGAGGCCGTCACGGTCGAGGCGCACCTCCGCGCCCATCGCGTCGAGGATGTCCCGCAGGGCGTCGCCGGCCTGGGCGGTGTGGTGCGGCCAGTCGGCGACGTGGACGCTGCCTCCGGTGACCACCGCGGCGGCCAGGAAGGGCGCGGCGTTGGACAGGTCGGGTTCGACCAGCACGTCGAGGGGATGGATCTCGGAGGGCTCGACGTGCCACAGGTCGGGCTCGGAGTCGTCGACGATCGCCCCGGCGTCGCGCAGCACCTCGACCGTCATCCGGATGTGCGGTTCGCTCGGCACCGGCTTGCCGTCGTGGCGCACCGTCACGCCCTCCTCGAATCGCGGCCCCGCCAGGAGCAGGGCCGAGATGAACTGGGAGCTCTCCGAGGCGTCCAGCGTGACCGAACCACCGCGCAGCCCGCCCGAGCCGTGCACGCTGAAGGGCAGGGTGCCGCGGCCACCGTCCTCGACCACGGCGCCCAGGGCGCGCAGGGCGCCCAGGACCGCTCCCATCGGGCGGTTGCGGGCGTGCGGGTCGCCGTCGAAGGCGACCGTTCCGTCCGCCAGGGCGGCGACCGGGGGCACGAAGCGCATCACCGTCCCGGCGAGACCGCAGTCGATCCGGGCCGAGCGGTCCAGCGTCGCGGGGGTGATGATCAGGTCCGGCACCTCGTCGGACGAGGCCGGTGAGAGCTCGTCGCCGGAGAAGTCCTCGATGCGGGCGCCGAGGGCGCGCAGCGCGTCGGCCATCAGCACCGTGTCACGGGAGCGCAGCGGCGCTCGCAGCCGGGACTGGTCGGCCGCCAGGGCGGCGAGGACGAGGTAGCGGTTGGTGAGCGACTTGCTCCCGGGGAGCGTCACCGAGGTGTGGATGGGGCGCTCAGCTGTGGGAGCGGGCCAATCGAGGGGATCAGACAAGGTGGTGCGCCGCTCCTCAGCTCAGGGTGTTCTCGGCCTGGGCCGCGGCCAGCTTGGCCTCTCTGCGGGCGGTCTTGGCCGCACGGCGGGCGCCGCGGCGGGTGTCACCGACCGCGCGCTTTGCTCGCCAGGACAGGCCGGGCTTGCCTTCAGTGTCGACGGCGGCGAGCAGGACGCCACCGAGCAGACCGAGGTTCTTGAGGAAGTGGGTCCGCTGCTGCTTGCGCTTGACCGGGTCCTTCTCCTCCCAGAACGGGTGCCCGGCATACGTGGTGGGGACCAGGGCCGCGGACAGCGCGGTGGCGGCGAGTCGGGGAAAGCGCCCGATCGACAGCAGCAGCCCGCCGGTCAGCATCGTCGCGCCGTTGGCGCGCACGAGCAGTTCCGGGTCGTCCGGCAGGCCGAGGGGATCGCCCACCTTCTCCAGGAATGGAGCGACCTGGTCGACCTTGGTGGCCGGGTGGCGGAGGGCGTCGAGCCCACCCACGACGAACATGGCCCCCAGCATGGGGCGTGCGATCCGGCGCACCAGCGTCATGGTCTGTCTCCATTCGATGTCGTTGCGGTCAACGCGTGCTGTCCGCCCTACCGTAGTTGCTGCGCACGCCGCGTGCCTCCTGCGTACGTCCGCGCACCACAGGCCCATCACTCGCCCATCACCGGCCCATCACAAGCGCGGCGTCCGGCCGCGCGCCCTCCGGTGGTTTCGTAGGCTGCAGGCATGTGCGGGCGATATGCGGCCAGCTCGAGGCCCGATGACCTGGTCGAGGAGTTCGAGATCGAGGCGGACCGGACCGGCGAGCCGGCCAGGTCCGTGCTCGCCTCGCCCCAGTCGCCGCCGCCCGGTACGCCGGACTACAACGTGGCGCCGACCAAGCAGGCGCCGGTCGTGCTCACTCGGGCCCCGCGCAGCGGTGAGGACGAGGACGGCGGTGGGCCGGTGCGACAGCTGCGACTGCTGACCTGGGGCTTGGTACCCAGCTGGGCCAAGGACATCAAGGTCGGCCTGCGGATGATCAACGCGAGGGCCGAGACCCTGCTCGACAAGCCGGCCTTCGCCAAGGCGGCCGCGGCCCGCCGCTGCCTGGTGCCTGCCGACGGGTGGTACGAGTGGCAGGCGAGCCCCACCGTCACCGACCGCAAGGGCAAGCCGCGCAAGCAGCCGTTCTTCGTGCGTCGCGCCGACGGCAAGCCGATGGCACTGGCCGGGGTCTACGAGTTCTGGCGCGACCCCGCGCTGCCCCCGGATGACCCGGATGCGTGGCTGACGACCTACGCCATCGTCACACAGGCGGCCGAGCCCGGCCTGGACCGCATCCACGACCGCCAGCCGCTCGTCCTCGACCCGGAGCAGTGGGCCGGCTGGCTCGACCCTGCCCAGACCGACCTCGACATGGTCCGCGAGCAGCTCCAGCCGGGTGCGCCGGGGCGGTTCGAGGCGTGGCCCATCGGTGCGGCGGTGGGTTCGATCCGCAACAACGGGCCACAGCTGCTCGAACCGGTGGGGCGCGACCAGCTCGAGGGTGTCGTCGACCCCACCACCGGAGAGATCATCGGAGGGTCACCATGACGGTGCGTGCGTCGGTCCGCGAGCTCGAGACCCCAGCCGGTATGGCGCGTGCCCACCTGCTGCGGCCGACTCGCCTGCGTGGTTCGGTCGTCCTGGGCCACGGGGCGGGCGGCGGGATCGAGGCCCCGGACCTGGTCGAGCTGACCGGCCTGACGGAGGACGGCTGGCTGGTGGTCCGTGTCGAGCAGCCCTGGCGGGTGGCCGGCAAGAAGGTGGCCACCCCACCCAAGACGCTCGACACGGGGTGGCTGGCGGTCCTCCCGGCGCTGACGCAGGGCCGGTGGGCGCTGCCGCGGCCGCTGGTGTGCGGAGGCCGCAGCGCCGGCGCGCGGGTGGCCTGCCGCACCGCCGCGGCAGTGGTCGCCGACGCGGTGCTGGCGCTCTCCTTCCCGCTGCACCCGCCCGGCAAGCCGGAGAAGTCCCGGGCCGACGAGGCGCGGCTGGTGACCGACGCGGGGCGCCCGCTGGCCGTCATACAGGGGGAGAAGGACCCGTTCGGCAGTCCTGACGAGGTGGAGAAGGCGCTCGACCCGGCCGCCCACGTGTTCGCCGCCAGGGGCACGCACAGCTTCACCAAGGACCCCTTCGAGGTCCTCGACGAGGCGCGGGCCTGGCTCGACCAGCTCCCCTGACCCCGGGGTCAGGGGAGCTGCCGGCAGGAGGTGGCCTCGCGCTGGTCGCCCCGGGAATGTCTGGAGTCGTTCCCGACGTTCGCAAGGGTGAGACCCACCGAAGGAGACGCTTGTGCTCGTTGCCCCCCATGCGCCGTCACCCGGAGCCCTGACCACCGCACACGGCTCGGGAAGTGAGCGTCAGCATCCGGCACTAGGCTGGACGGTGATGACTGAAGACCAGAGCACCGTCCAGGCGATCGAGGCGCAGCGCGAGCTCGATGCCACCGTCGATGTGAGCACCGAGAGCCCCGCCGAGCGGGCCGCGCGCTTTGAGCGTGAGGCCATGCCCTACCTCGACCAGCTCTACAGCGCCGCACTGCGCACCACGCGCAACCCCGCGGACGCCGAGGACCTCGTGCAGGAGACGTTCGCCAAGGCGTTCGCGGCCTTCCACCAGTACAAGCCGGGCACCAACCTCAAGGCCTGGCTCTACCGCATCCTGACCAACACCTACATCAACTCCTACCGCAAGAAGCAGCGGCAGCCGTTGCAGTCGGACGCGTCCGACGTCGAGGACTACCAGCTCGCCCGGGCGGAGTCGCACGACTCCCGAGGGCTGCGCTCCGCCGAGTCCGAGGCGCTGGACCACCTGCCCGACTCCGACGTGAAGGCGGCGCTCCAGCAGATCCCCGAGGACTTCCGGCTGGCTGTCTACCTCGCCGATGTGGAGGGCTTCGCCTACAAGGAGATCGCCGAGATCATGGACACGCCCATCGGCACCGTGATGTCCCGTCTGCACCGCGGCCGGCGACAGCTGCGCGAGTTGCTCACCGACTACGCCATCGAGCGTGGTTTCGTGCCCGAGGAGGCCAAGTCATGAGCTGCGGCGGCCACGACAACTCTGAGACCGACTGCGACGACGTCCTGCTCAAGATCTACGAGTACCTCGACGGCGAGATGGGCGAGGTCGACTGCGAGAAGATCCGGCAGCACCTCGAGGAGTGCCAGCCGTGCCTCAAGGAGTACGACGTCGACCAGGCGCTCAAGGCCTTGGTGCGCCGCTCGTGCCGGTGCGAGACGGCACCGGAGGCGCTCCGCACGCAGATCATGGCGCGAATCACCACGGTGACCGTCACAACTCGGGTCGAGCGGACCGAATAGTCAGCCCCAGCAAGCGGGTCCGCAGCAAAGGATCGGCACGACTCAGGCCCCCACTCGTCCACTCGGGACGATGGGGGCCTGCTCCGTGTTCGCGGCCGGTATGACGGGTACTCACGTCGCTCGGCCGCGTGCCGTGTGCTTCTGGGGGTTGGTGATGGGGGTCGCGTGCTCAGGCGTTGGGCTTGCGACCGTGGTTGGCCGCCTTGCCCTTGCGCGAGCGACGCTTGCGGGCGCGCTTGCTCATGGGAACTCCAATGGTCGGAAGGGTGACGCCCGGCGGGGCGTGGACCGCTAGTGTCTCACAGGACGCACGAGCTGCCCGACGCCGCGGGCGGGACGCATGAAGGGCGCGCAACACCGGGCCCGAGCGGCGGGCTCGAGCCAGCGCAAGGCTAGTCATATCGGCACGTTCGGAGTGGCCCCGAAGGGCTGGTTAGTATGGGCTACATCACACTAGGCCGAAAGGCTCGGCGTACGATATGGTTCGGCCACCACGGGACCACAGGGTTCCCGCACGAAAGGAACTCAAATGTCGACGCTTTCAGCTCTGTTCCAGAGCCTCATGTCGGGGGACTTCGCTGCGCTTGCCGCATCCGCATCAAGCATCTGGGGCTGGGGCGGCTGAGCCGCTAGCCACCCTTCAGGCCGTCTGGGGAAATGCCTGACGTCGCACGGCCGGTTGCCGAGGGGGACCAGAAGCCGAATGCGCGCGGTCGGATGACCGCGCGCTTTCGTGTGTGGACCTATATCGCGGTTCTCACGCTGGTTGCGGCCGGTCTTGCAATAGTCGCATTCTTCTCGCTGGACGCGACTCGCCACCCGAACGTCGTTGGGCCCTTGGTAGTTCTGTCCTGCTTGGGGATCCTTGGTTACTCGATCCGACAGGAACACGCGGGCTCTCGCGTCACGATCTCGTTCACCATGATCATCTTGGCCGCGGGCATCGTGCTGGTGGGACCATTTGGCGCCACGGTGGTCGGCACGGCCAGCGCGTTGTTCGCCTTCGCTCCGGAGCGCCTTCAGGTCCGACTCTTCAACAGTGTGCTGGGTGGCGTGGTGGGAGCGGTGGGGGGATGGACCTACCTCGCGGCCGGGGGAATGTTTCCGCTCGAACGCGCCGAGCACGCGTTCGACCTCGTCGTGCATGTCGGTCTGCCGCTCATGGGCGCGAACGTACTCATGAGCATTGCCAACGCGCTGCTGCTCGGCGGCGTCATCCGGCTCAACGGGGGCCAGGATGCTGTCCTGCGATTCGCCCTTCGGATGCTTGCCACCTCGGGGCCGTCCTATGTCGGCTACGGGCTGATCGCATTCCTCTTCGTCGTGCTCTGGAAACCTGGTGGCGTCGGGGCGTTCAGTGCGGTCCTGGTCCTGGCACCCCTGTTCGTCGCGCGATGGGCGCTGGGCCAGTACGGGGACGAACAGCGGGTGCACGAGCGCACCATCGCGGCGCTCGTGGCAGCGGTCGAGGCCAACGACCCCTACACGGTCGGGCACAGTGAGCGCATGGCCACGCTGTGCGGACTTGTGGCCGAGCGGCTGTCACTCGGGTTCCAGAGAGCGGACGAGCTGCGGTTTGCCGCTTTGCTGCATGACGTGGGTACCATCGCGCTGCCGTGGCAGACCCTGCGACACAGCGGTCCTCTGACCCAACACGACCTCGACGAGATCCAGCAGCACCCCGCCGTCGGGGTCGCCATGGTCCAGGAGATCGAGTTCCTGCAAGAATCGTGCCCCGGGATCCTGCACCACCACGAGCGTTTCGACGGACGCGGCTATCCGGCCGGTCTGGCCGGCGAGGACATCCCCGAGTACGCCCGCATCATCGCGGTGGCCGATGCCTTCGACTCGATGACCACCAGCCGTTCCTACCGCCCCGCCATGTCGGTGGAGCAAGCACTCGCCGAGCTGCGGGCGCGGGCGGGATCACAGTTCGACCCCAGGATCGTGTCGGCGCTCGAGGAAGCACTACGGGGACGTGAGTGGGAGCCCACCGTGCTCTCGCCCGCGGTCCTGGCCACGGCTGGTGACGCGCACGACCACGATGACCCGGTCGTCTCGGACCTCGTCGCTTCTTCGCCGATGACCGGTCATCCGCTCGAGCACCAAGATCCCGCATGATGGGCGGCGCGACGCGGGCCGACCGGGCCCTCGGGGCAGTGGCCGCAGCGGTCCTGGTCACCGCGGCGATCTTCAGCGTCCCCGCCTGGGGCCGGCTGACGGGGACATCCGTCTTCGTCATCGTGGCCTTCCTTGTAGCGATCGCCGTAGGCGAGTCGCTCCGCGTCAGCCTGCTCGACGTGCGGGAGACGCCACCGATCGCCATGGCGGCCTCGCTTGCCTTCGCCATGACCACCGAGGCGCCGAAGGATCATAGAGCCGTATTCGGGGCAGCCGTGGTGACTCTGGTCACGGCCGCCGGCATGGCGGTCGGCGCCGCCGCCCTCGCGGTGGCCCGGCGGCGCCCGGTCTCCCTCACGTCGCTGGCGATCGGACTTATCGGAACCAGCCTCGTGGCCGTGCTGTTCAGGGAGGTGCCGATCTTCGAGGGAATGACCGCGCTCGACAAGCAGTTCGAGTGGGCTCGTACGCGCTGGATCACCGCACTGTGCATGCTGGCCGCGTCGGCACTCGGCCTTGTCCTGCAACTGGCTTTGCTCGCGGCCGTCAGGGCGAGCCATGAGCATGCTCCGCTCGGTCGCGCGCTGGTCGACGAGGCATCGGCGCTGGCGCCGCTCTACTCCGCGTTGAGTGCCACCGCGGCGCTGGTCGCCCTGGCGGAGTTGCCGCTCGGCATCGTCGCGATCCCGTTGTTCTTGTTGCCCTTGCTGCTGCTGCAGTTCGCGCTGCGTCGCCACTCGGTCATCCGGGCGACATTCCGGCAGACGGTGCGGTCCCTGGCGCGGTTGACGGAGCTGGGCGGGTACACCGCTGCTGGGCACTCCCGCAGGGTGGCTGCCCTGTGCGTGGCCATCGGCCGGGACGTGGGCCTGTCCGAGCGCGAGGTGCTCGAGCTCGAGTACGCCGCTCTGCTGCACGACATCGGGCAGGTGTCCCTGACCGAGCCGATTCCTCGGGGCGCCACCGTCCTGGTGGCTCCCGGCGACCAGCGGCGGATCGCCCTCGACGGTGCTCGGATCGTGCGGCAGACCGGCGAGCTCGACAACGTCGCGAGGATCATGGAGACCCAGGCCATCCGTTACCGCCAGGTGCGCGAGCTCGGCCAGGACCTCCCGATGGCCAGCAGGATCATCAAGGTCGCCAACGCCTTCGACGACCTGGCCGAGGGCGCGTCCGAGGGGCCTCGTGCCGCCGCCGCGATCGAGCGGATCCAGCTGGGGCTCGGCTACGAATACGACCCGGCCGTGGTGGACGCCTTGGCTCGAGCCCTGGAGCGCGGCGTGGCCAACGCCTGATGGGCTTGGACGCAGCGGAACCCACTCGCCTCGGTAGCTCGTCGGGCGAGGCATCGAAGATCCCAGCGCCAAGGTTCGGAGCACAGCCCTGCCGACGTGCTGGGCGCGTCAGGCGCTGGCTTGGAGGTGGTTGGTCGGGTGGGTGGTGTAGTTCTGGCCGGCTGGTGAGGTCCAGGTGCAGGTGCCGTCGGGGGTCACGGTCAGGTGCCAGCCGGCTTGGTGTTTGGCGCGGTGGTGGTGTTTGCACAAGCAGTGCAGGTTGGCAACGGTGGAGCCGTCGGCGGGGATGACCCCGATGCCGGGGATGAGGCAGCCGGCGGGGTCGGCCCGCAGCCAGGCGGGGTGTCCGCGGTGAGGGGTGCGGCTGGGGTGGTGGTCTCGTCGGCGGGGTGCAGCATCCCTCCGCCCGCGGGGCCCAGCCGGGTGTACCCGGACCCGTCCGGCCCGCCGGCACAGCCACGGTCCACCCCCGCCACCACACCGCCCGCACCGTTATCGGTATCGGTATCGGTGTCGGGAGGGGTCTCGGTGGGCCGGTCGGCCCAGGTGTCGTCGACGGCGAACAGCGGCCCCTCCAGTGCCTTCGCCGCCCCGCAGGAACGAGGCTAATCGTGACTACCGACAGAGCTGGCCAGGGTGCGCGTCCTCAGGGTGAGTGGGGCACCGTGATCGGTCGCAGCCCGTCCTTCTTGGCGCCGAGCGCGTTGACGTAACCGACGGTCCGTTTCCAGGACGCCCGGTAGTCCCTGCGGAGCCAGGCCGGCGTGGACGGATCGTTCAGCGCCTCGGCGACGTCGATGATGTGCAGCGGGGACTGGCCGACGTAGCTCGGTGCATACTCCGCCCGGCTCACGTGCCATCCACCGCCCTTCTTCGGCGAGAACGTGAACCGCGCCAGCACGCCGTCGCGCACGTCGAGCCGGGAGAGGAAGGCCTGTGCCGAGATGTAGTTGCCGAGTCCGTAGGCGATCCACTCGTCGCCGACCTTCTGCCACGGCTGGACCACGTGGACGTGGTGGCCGTAGATGAGGTCGATGTCGGGCGACTTGATCAGCGCCGGGCCGAGCTCGGCCTGCTGCTCGTTGAGCTCGTGCTGGTCCTCCGTGCCCCAGTGCATCGCGAGGATCACCACGTCGGCGCCCTGGGTCTTCGCCTGGTGAGCCTGGGCGAGGATCTTCCTCTTGTCGATGATGTTCTCGGCCCACGGCTTGCCCTCCGGCATCGGGATGCCGTTGGTGCCGTAGGCGTATTCCAGCAGCGCCACCTTGACGCCCTTGACGTCCATGATCAGCGGGGTGGCGGCCTCCTTGGCGCTCCGGGCCGTGCCGGTGTGCTTGATGCCGGCCGCATCCATGTCATCCAGGGTGCGGGTGATGCCCTCGAGACCTTGGTCCAGTGAGTGGTTGGACCCCGTGGTGCACGCGTCGTAGCCGGCGTCCTTGACGCCCCGCAGCACTTGCGGAGGCGAGTTGAAGACCGGATATCCCGAGAACGGGCCGTTCTTGCGACCGAACACCGTCTCCTGGTGGCAGATCGCGAGATCCGCCCCGCTGATGAGTTTTCGCTGCCCGGCGAAGATCGGGTCGTAGTCATAACCCGTCCTGCCCTCCGCTCGGGCGTCCGCCTCGGCCTGGCCCCAGATCTGGTGGTGCTGCAGGATGTCGCCGGTCATCACCACGGTGAAGCTCGGCCGAGCGGCCGTGGTGGGGCTGCCGGTGGACGTGGGCGCTCCCTCGCCGCCAAGGCTCTCCGTGCCGGTCGCACCAGGCGGCTGGCTGCGGGGCGCCGACTGGCCAGCAGCCGGAGAAGCGGAACCGCCCGCGGACGGCGCGCTGGGCGCTCCGTCCGCGGGCGGTTTGTCGGCCGCTGCACTGCACCCCGCAAGGAGCAGTGCAGCGGCCAGGACGCTTGGTGCAAGAAGGCGCATGCCTCAGTGTGCCGGTGTCTCCAACCCGAGCTCCCTCTCGACGCGCGGGTCGTCCGCATCGACGAAGTAGTCGCTCATGACCGTCTGGTCCTGACCGGCCGGCACCTTGGCCAGCCGCAGCACGACCGTGACCACGGCCGCGACGACCACGTTGATCACGAAGGCGGTCAGCGCGATGTAGCCCATCTGACCGATCCCGTTGATTGTTGCCAGCGAGCTGGAGAAGTGGTTGCCGGTGAGAGGGTTGATGTTGTGGTATGCCGTGACGGTGCCGTAGACCATCGCCACCGCCCATCCCGCCAACAGGCCCCAACGGTGGAACCACCGCGTGTAGAGGCCGAAGACGACCGCCGGGAACGTCTGGAGGATCCAGATGCCGCCCAGGAGCTGGAAGTTGATCGCGTTCTGCTTGTCCAGCGTGAGCACGAAGACCAGCGCGAACGCCTTGACCACCAGCGACGCCGCCTTCGACACCTTGGCCTCCTCGGCGTGCGTGGCGTTCGGGCGGAACCACTCGCGATACACGTTGCGGGTGAAGGTGTTCGCCGCGGCGATCGACATGATCGCCGCCGGCACCAGCGCACCGATGGCGATGGCCGCGAAGGCGACGCCGGCGAACCACGATGGGAACATGTCCTCGAACAGCTGCGGCACGACGAGCTGCGCATTGCCCTTGCCGTCGAGCCCGATCGGCTTGGTGCCGGCCGCGATCGCGACCCAACCCAGCAGTGCGAGCAGACCGAGCACGAAGCTGTAGGCCGGCAGGATCGAGGCGTTGCGCCGGATCGTGTTGCGCGACTTGGCCGACAACGTTGCCGTGATCGAGTGCGGATACATGAACAACGCCATCGCCGAACCGAGTGCGAGCGTCCCGTAGGCCCAGTACTGGCTGCTGTTGGGGATGAAGGCGCCGGTGGGCTTCTTGGTGTCGGGGTTGACCGTGTTCATCTTGTCCTGGGCCGCCTGGAAGATGTGGTCCCAGCCGCCCACCTTCGACGGCAGGTAGACCACGGCGACGATGATCACCAGGTAGATCAGCGCGTCCTTGACGAAGGCGATGATCGCCGGTGCCCGCAGGCCGCTCGAGTAGGTGTAGGCCGCGAGCAGCGCGAACGCGATGAACAGGGGCAGGTCCTTGGCGATCAGGCTGCCGGAACCACCGAGGCCCGCGACCTCCAGGACCGCCTGGATTCCCACCAGCTGCAGCGCGATGTAGGGCATCGTCGCGAGCAGCCCGGTGATCGCGATGGCGAGCGAGAGTCCCCGCGAGCCGTGGCGCCCTCGGACGAAGTCGGCCGGTGTCACGTAACCGTGCCGGTGGCTCACCGACCACAGGCGTGACATGAAGATGAAGATGATCGGGTAGAGCACGATCGTGTAGGGGACCGCGAAGAACCCGCTCACCGAGCCCAGCGCGAACATCGCCGCCGGCACCGCCACGAACGTGTATGCCGTGTAGAGGTCGCCACCGAGCAGGAACCAGGTGATCCAGGTGCCGAAGCTGCGGCCGCCGAGCCCCCACTCGTCGAGGGACTCGAGGCTGTCGGCCTTGCGCCAGCGCGCCGCCATGAAGCCCATGACGGTGACGAGCAGGAACAGGATGATCAGGACGGCGAGCGCGACGCCGTTGACGCCGACGTGGTCGTCGGCGGCCGCGAGGGCCGGCGCGACGGCGCTCATCGGACGTTCTCCGGGGTGGGCGCGCCGCCGTCGTCAGGCCGCTCGCCGCGGATCATCGGCCGGTGCGGCCGCGCCTTCTTGACCAGGCGGTAGGCCGTGTAGGTCATGGTCGAGCAGAGCACGACCCAGAGGAACTGGTACCAGATGAAGAACGGGAAGGACCCGAGCTTCGGATCGACTTTGGAATAGCTCCCGACCCACATCAGCGCGGCGATGGGGATCATCAGCAGGAGGCCCGCTAGCGCGAGCAGCCCCTTGTTGGCTGGGGGAGCGGAGTCGGGCGACTGGTGGTAGGACACGGCGAACCTCCGCACAGACACGTGCCGTCCTGGGGTGCCAGGACGGCGCCCTACGAAAGGGCGTCCACGAAAATAGTCCCCAGCGGGCCGCAGCGGTGGGACATTCGACTTCCGAGATCGGTCACGAATGCGCAACGCCCGCCGCCCCAGAGGGGACGGCGGGCGCAGGTGGTGTGTGGTCGGTCAGCTGGCCTTCTTGGTCTCCGCGAAGATCTCGGCGATCTTGTCGATCTTCGCGAGCAGCTCATCCGCCTTCGCGACATCGCTGGTGCCCTTGGTGCCAGCGGCGCCGGCGAGCTTGGTGGCCTCGTTGAAGAGGGTGTGCAGCTCCGGGTACTTCTCGAAGTGGGGAGCCTTGAAGTAGTCGGTCCAAAGCACCCACAGGTGGTGCTTGACCAGTTCGGAGCGCTGCTCCTTGATGATGATCGAGCGGATCTTGAATTCCTGGTCATCGGAGGCGGCGGCCTTCTCGATGATGGCCTTGACCGACTCGGCCTCGATCCGTGCCTGCGCGGGGTCGTAGACACCGCAGGGCAGGTCGCAGTGGGCGCTGACCTCGACCGTGGGGGCGAACAAGCGAGACAACATCTGTGATCCCTTCTGAGGCGACTGCGGTACGCGGTCCAACCTACTCCGGGGGGAATGTGCCCGCGACAGGGGAGGGCCGTCATGCGCGGGCCCGGTGGTCAGGATGCTCGGCGGGTGAGCCACCGGGGCCGAGCGGGGACCCGGCACAGCACCCGGGCCAGCACCTGGTGGGTCGCGATGGTGCCGAAGACGCGGGAGTCCACCCCTTCCCGTGCGTTGTCGCTCACGACCCACCACGCGTCTGCACCGTTGAGGTCGGGCCAGCCGATCCGCTTCACCGCGAGCGGTCTCGGGCCGGCGGGCCCGTCGGGAAGGCGGACGAGGGCCATCCGACCGCGGCGGGGGCGGCCGCCATACAGCACGAGCATCCGATCTCCTTCGTGCAGTGTGGGTTCCATCGAACGGCCGCGCACGACCGCTATTCCGATTCGCCTCACCCGAGCCTCCTTGCAACGAAGCGTGCTCTGGCGAGGGGGGTCGGGGAGTCGCGGCGGGTCATGGCCGGATCCTTGCAGAGAGGCGATCGGCGCCACACTTGCGCGCCGGTCATGTTCATCCGAGCCGTGCTGTGGCACGATCAACGGGCAGCGGCAAACCCCGCGACGTATCGATGTGGCCACACCCCCGGCGCTCCGGTGCAGCAGCTCGTGTGTCCGCCCCCGCGAAGAGGTGTCCTGACCGATGTCCGCACTCCCGCACCCGCCGACGGTCGATCCGACCGACCCGGTTTTCGTCGCCCACCAGGGCGGCAAGATCACCGTCACCCCCACCCAGCAGCTCCGGGACCGGGACGACCTGTCCCTGCTCTACACGCCCGGTGTGGCCAAGGTGTCGAGTGCCATCGCCAAGGACCCTTCGCTCGCGACGCGCTACACCAGCAAGGCCAACACGGTCGCGGTGGTCACCGACGGCACCGCCGTCCTCGGCCTGGGCAACATCGGCCCGCTCGCCGCGCTCCCCGTGATGGAGGGCAAGGCGGTCCTGTTCAAGCACTTCGCCGGCGTCGATGCGGTGCCGATCTGCCTGGAGACCGGCAGCGTCGACGAGCTGGTCGACGCCATCGCGCGGATGGCGGCGCCCTACGGAGGCATCAACCTCGAGGACATCTCGGCACCCCGCTGCTTCGAGATCGAGCGGCGCCTCCAGGACCGGCTGGACATCCCGGTCTTCCACGACGACCAGCACGGCACCGCGATCGTCGCGCTCGCTGCCCTCATCAACGCCGCGCGCGTCGTCGACCGACCCCTGACCGACCTGCGGGTCGTCGTGTCGGGGGCGGGGGCCGCCGGGGTCGCGGTGACCCAGATCCTGCAGGACGCAGGCGTCTCACAGATCGTCGTGTGCGACTCACGCGGCATCATCGAGCCCGGTCGCAGCGACCTGGTGGAGCACAAGCACCGGATCGCCGCCAGCACGAACCCGGGCGGCTTGCGCGGGTCGCTGCGCGACGCGCTCGAGGGCGCCGATGTCTTCGTCGGTGTCTCCGGCGGTCACGTGCCCGAGGAGGACGTCGAGCGGATGGCCCCCGGCGCGATCATCTTCGCGCTCGCCAACCCCACGCCGGAAGTCGATCACGAGGTGGCGCTGCGCCACGCCGCCGTCGTCGCAACGGGTCGCTCCGACCATCCCAACCAGATCAACAACGTGCTGGCCTTCCCGGGCATCTTCCGCGGTGCCCTCGACTCCGGCGCCGAACAGATCACCGAGACGATGAAGGTCGCCGCGGCCCAAGCGATCGCCGGGCTGGTGCACGAGCCGACGCCCACCGAGGTCATCCCGAGCGTCTTCGATGAGCGGGTCGCCCCCGCCGTCGCGCAGGCCATCCGCGACCTCGCCTGAGGTCGCGTCCGTCCCGAACCGTTGCGGCGACTTCGCGCAGACCGCCACGGTGTCCTGAGTCGACGCCGTGGCTAGAGTCGTGACCATGCTTGCCGCCACCGCCGTCAGCCAGTCCGCCACCGATCCGCTGTCCGGCCTGCGGGTCGGGGACCACCCCGACCCCGAGCCGAAGCCGGGCTGGTCGGTGGTGCGGCTGCGAGCCGCCGGGCTCAACCACCACGACGTCTTCTCCTTGCAAGGCGTGGGACTTTCCGCCGACAGGCTGCCCATGGTCCTGGGCTGCGACGGCGCCGGCATCGACGAGGACGGCAACGAGGTGATCGTCCACGCGGTCATCCCCACCCAGGGATGGACC
The DNA here is from genome assembly GCF_005222685.1 of Segeticoccus rhizosphaerae. NCBI lineage: Bacteria > Bacillati > Actinomycetota > Actinomycetes > Micrococcales > Intrasporangiaceae > Segeticoccus > Segeticoccus rhizosphaerae. The sequence goes on along the minus strand of NZ_SWMA01000032.1, from coordinate 27,041 downwards.
GGCGACGAGACCCTCGACCCGCGGCGCACCCTGCTGTCGGAGCTGCATGACGGGACGATCGCCGAGCAGGTCGCCGTCCCCACGCGCAACCTGGTGCCCAAGCCCGAGGGCCTGGGCTGGGAGCAGGCGGCCTGCCTCTCGACGGCCTGGCTCACGGCATACAAGATGCTCTTCGTGAACTCGGGTGTCACACCCGGCGGCACGGTCCTCGTCCAGGGCGCGGGTGGCGGCGTCGCGACCGCCCTGATCCAGCTCGGCGCGGCGACGGGCTACCGGGTGTGGGCCACGAGCCGCGACGAGGACAAACGGCAGCGTGCGCTCGAGATCGGCGCCGACCGGGTCTTCGCACCGGGCGAGCGGCTCCCTGAGCGCGTCGACGCGGTGCTCGAGTCCGTCGGTGCGGCAACCTGGTCGCACTCGGTCAACTCGCTGGTGCCGGGAGGCACGATCGTGATCTGCGGCGCGACCTCCGGCGACGCCCCGGCCAAGGCCGAGCTGACCAAGATCTTCTTCAAGCAGCTGCGCGTCGTCGGATCGACGATGGGCACCCGCTCGGAGCTGGAGCGGCTGGCCAACCTCGTCGTGGCTCGCGGGATCTCACCGGTGATCGACTCGGCCCTGCCCCTGACCTCGGCACGCGACGGGTTCGCCAAGATGGTGGAGGGTGAGGTCTTCGGCAAGGTCGTCTTCACCGTGGGCTGACGGGGCCGCCCGGGCCGGGCTCAGCCGCCGACGGACGACTTGCTGCTGTCGATGTACCAGGCGTCGTCGATCTTCACCAGGGAGACCGGCTTGTCGTCGCCGCCCTTGGCGTCCTCCGGCAACCCCTCGACCTGATCGGGGCTCACGGTGGCCTTGTCGCCGTCGACCGTGGCCTCCTTGACCGCGATGCCCTTGAAGGTGTCCAGGTCCTCCTTCTTGGCCTGGTCCATCAGCATCGTCATGCCCTTGACGCACTCCTGGAACTTCGTGTCGTCCGACTTCAGCGGCTTGGAGCCGTCCTCGGTGGTCTGCAGCTTGCAGGCGGCCTCGGAGTCCTTGTCGCCCACCGCGTGGAAGTAGCTCTCGATGACGCCGGCCGCCTCGCTGCCGTCATCGCCGCCGCCGCACGCCGACAGCGTGGGGACCGCGACCAACAGGGCGGCCAGGGCGGTGACGGCTCGGGTGCGCGTGCGTGTGCTCATGCTGATGGGTTCCTCCCCCGTGGGTTGCTCCCAGCGGCGGTCGTTCGCAGCGGGCGCCCCAACCCTACCCGTGGTGCCGGGGGTGCTCAGGGTTGCTGCCTGGCCAGCACCTCGCGGATGCGGCGCCCGGCGTCGGTGAGGATGTCGAGCACCTCCTGCCGGGTCCGGTCGTCGACGGTGACGCGGCGCATGGCGTCGCGCACGTCGTACCGGAAGGCGTTGATGGCCGACTCGAGGTCACGTGCCGCGGGGCCGCGCATGCCGGCGTCCGCCGACGGAGGCCGCGGCCTCGTGGGAGGTGCCCCACCTGCCGGAGTCGCGGTGCGCCGGGCCTGCTTGGCCGCCTCCTTGAGCTCGGCGCGCAGGTCGGACGAGCTGACGTGCACCCGTTGGCGCACCTGCTGGGCGAGCTCGCGCACGGTGTGGTCAAGGTCCTGTTGCAGGTCGGCGAGGTCGAACTGGCGCGCCTCGACCTCGGCCCGGCCCGCGTCGGTGATGCGGTAGGTCAGCTTGCGACCCTCACCCTCGGCGCGCTCGACGAGACCTTCCTCCTCCAGCTTGGCCAGCCGAGGGTAGACGGTTCCCGCGCTGGGGGAGTAGAGGCCGTTGAACCGCTCCTCCAGGGCCCGGATCACCTCATAGCCGTGGCGCGGTCCCTCGGACAGCAGCGCCAGCAGGTAGAGGCGCAGCTGTCCGTGGGCGAAGACGGCCATTGCTCAGCCCCCCGACCGGTCGGACGTGGCCGGCGCCGAGCCGTGGGCGGCGGGGTCCGCATCGGCGCGCAGCACGATGACGTCGCCGGAGACGGAGACCGCCCTGATCTGCAGGGCACCGTCACCGTCGCGCAGCCGGCCTCCGCTCCTGGGCGGTGTCGGCGGGTGCGGCGGCCTCGGCGGCTCGGGCGGAGGCGGGGCGGCCCAGCCACCCTTCGCCGCCTGCTTGGCTGCCTTCTTGTGGCCCTTCAGGGCGGTCTTGAGCTCGTCCTTCATGGCGGCCATCTCCTGCTTGAACGCCGCCATCTCCCGCTTGAAGTCCTCCTTCGGGGAGTATGACGTGCCATCGACGATGACCTGCCCGCTCACCGACTGGGCGCGCACGTCGTAGCCCCGGCCCTGCGGCACCCGGACGGTCACGTCGCCCGAGACCGAGTTGGAGCTGATCTTGGCCTCGCCGTCGGCCAGGTCGAGGGCGATGTCACCGCTCACCGTGTTGAGATTGATGTCCTGCAGGTCGCTGGCCAGGACGGTGAGGCAGCCGGAGACCGAGTTGCCGGTGAAGTCGCCCTTCAGCGCGTGGCACTCGATCTCGCCGCTCACCGTGTTGGCGTCGACGTCGCCGATGATGTCGTCGAGCGTCACCACGCCCGAGACGGTGTTGACCTTGGCCTCGTTGCGCACGCCCGTGATGAGGGCGTCGGCACTGACCGTGCTCGCCCTGACCAGCGCGGTGCTGGGGATGGACAGGCTGATGCGGGCCCGCAGGTTGCTGGCGTCCTTGCCGATCTGCAGCAACCCCTCCCACAGGCTGCCGTCGGCCTCCTTGACGTGCGCCACCTTGAGGGTCGAGCCGTCCCAGGTGACCTGCAGCGGCCGTCCGACCACCTCATGCACCTCGAGCCGTGCCGCAGGGGAGTCGTCATGGGTCACCACGTCGAGCCGGCCGCCCACGATGCCGACTCGCAACTGGCGGACGACCTCGTCCTCGCTGCCCACGTCGAGCACCTTGGGCCCGTCGATCTGCCATTCCTGCGCCATGGGGTCCTCCTGCTCGGTCACCGTGGTGAGCGGTCGCCATACCTGCCTGTATGGCGAGGGTCAGGTCACGATATAACGCGATACATCGTGAGTGCAAGCCTGCTGGCGTGGTCCGTCGGTACCGTCCGGTCAGGCATCCAGGCGCAGCCACTGCGGCCATCCGGCGTGCAGCACCAGCCAGGCGATCAGGCCGTAGCCCGCCTGGCCGGGGTGCCGGCCGTCGCCGCTCGCGAGGTCGGACTGCCACTGCTCGTGTCCGACGAGGGGGCGGAAACAGTCGACGAAGATCACTCCGCGCCGGGCGCACACATCTGCCTGCGCCTCGGCCAGCGCCTCGATGCGGGTGTTGAGCTCGTGGTCCTGGGACGGTGGTGGGCCCACCACGAAGGTGGCGATCCCCGTCGCGGCAGCGTCGTCGAGGACGTTGGCGAGGTTGAGCCGCGAGCGCGCGGTCGTCATGCCCGTCTCGAGATCCTCGACACCCATCCCCAACACCAGGCGGCGCTCACTGCGCTTGCTCCAGCGGGGGTTGCACTCGGCCCGCCAGCGCGCGAGGACGTCGGCCGAGGAGTCGCCCCGGACGCCGAGGTTGTAGGCGGTCAGGTCGTTCTCACCGACCGGCGTGCGGGCGACGACGCGCGAGACCCAGCCGAGGGCCTTGGGGTCGCCGTAGCCGGCCACGAACGAGTCGCCCACGAAGACCAGCCCGATGTCGCGCGGGCCGTCCTCGATGTGGAACTCCGCGCTCGGGTTGAACTCGGGGTCCGCGTCGGTGCTGCCGAAGCTCACGTCTTAGTCCTCGTCATCGTCGTCGTCGAGCCGGGCGAGCCATGTGGCCAGGCGCTCGACCGCGGTCTCGAACTCGGGGTTGAGGTCCACGAACAGGCGCAGCTGGTCGGCCACCCACTCCAGGCTGACCGACTCCTCACCCCGGCGCTGGGTCAGCTCCTCGATCCCTCGGTCCGTGAAGTACACACCCGGAGGTTATCGCGCAGCACGTGCTGGGGCGTGCTGCGGTCACGTCAGGATGTCGCGGTGCCAGGACTCCGTCCGGTATGCCGTGTGCCAGCCGAGCGAGCCATAGAGGGCGTCGGCGCGGGTGGGGGAGTCGGCGTCGACCTCGAGGCCGACTCGGTCGCGGCCGCGCTGGGCGGCGTCGGCGATCACCGCGCGCAGCAGCGCCTTGGCCACCCCGCGGCCGCGGGCGCTCGCGAGGACGCCGATGTACTCGATGTAGCTGCCCGCCGGCTGGGGGTCGCCCTCGGGCGACAACCCGCCCGGCACCGTGGTCGCGATGACGGCTCCGGCAGGTCGCCGGCCCGCACCCGGCGAACCGTCCGGCCCGGCGCTGTCGCCGTCGTCGAGCTCGGCGAGCCACCAGTGGTCCCACCGGTGACCGGGGTTCTCGCGCTGGCGGACCACGAACTCCTCGAAGGTCTCCTGGTAGGAGTTGAAGTGGTCGGCGAACGAGCTCTCGAGCACGTCGTGCACCGCCCGCACGTCGTCCAGGTCCGGGAGGCCGTCGGCGCCGAGGCGGGTCCGTCGCACCACCACTCCCGGTCTGGGCGGGGGCATCGCTCCGGGGGCCCCTTCATCCGGCGTGACCTCGCGGGTCATCTGCCACCAGGTGCGCGCCCTGCTGAAGCCGGCGGCCTCGAGCCAGCGTTGCTGCCGGCGGTCCTCGGCGAACGCACCGCTGTCCAGCTGCGTGCCGGCAAGACCGCGGGAACGTGCGATCGTGCGGCCCTGCTCGGCCGCCCAGTCGAAGAGGGCGGCGGCCAGACGGTCCGCCAGGCCTTCGTCCAGCTCGGGATCGACGGTCACGGCCACGAGGCAGCGACCGGCGGCACGGTCGTGCACGCTGGCCCAAGCCCGTGCCGGGTGCTCGCCGAGCTGCAGGGGGCCCTGGTCCGGCGTGGGCTCGGGCTCCCAGACCACGACATGTTCGCGGGGGCGGGCGCCCCAGCCGACCAGCTCGGTCTGCACGGTCGTGCCGGTGGCACTGGGCCGGCCGACGGCCGCCTGCTCCTTGGCGCGCAACAAACGGACCAGGTGGTCGATGTGGTCCAGGGTGGCCGGAGTCGCGGTCCAGCCGTCGGGCAGGTTGAGGACGGGCAGGGGACTTTCTGGCGGGTTCACCCGCGAAAGTCTAGGTGTCCCCGGATGACAGGGCGGGGCCGGACACCTCGGGCCCACGGCATACGGCCGGTGCTCCGTCCGGACCGCTTGCGCCGCCTGCAGAAGCGGTCCGGACGAAGCAAAGCGGTCCGGGATGAGCACCGGCCGGCCGACCTCAGCGGTCGAAGGCCGCCGCCACGAGCGTGTGCTCCTCCAGGGCGTGCTTCTTGCTCGAGCCGCTCGCCGGCGACGCGGAGGCCGGTCGGGCGACGACCCGCAGCGGCCGCTGTTCGCCGTGGTGGGCCAGCAGCTGCGGCAGGTTGAGCGCCATGAAGGGCCACGCCCCCTGGTTGATCGGCTCGTCCTGCGCCCAGACCAGCTCGGCGTTCGGGTAGGCCTTGACCGCCTCGGCGATCTCGGCAGCCGGCACCGGCGCGAGCCGCTCGACCCGGATGATCGCGGTCCTGTCGTCCTTGCGCTTGGTGCGCTCCGCCTCCAACTCGTAGACGGCCTTGCCCGAGGCGAGCAGCACCCGGTCGACCTGCTGGGCGTCGAGCTCGACCCGGTCGGGCAGCACCGGCCGGAACGTGCCCGTCGTGAAGTCGTCCACCGAGCTCGCCGCAGCCTTGAGCCGCAGCATCGACTTCGGGGTGAAGACCACCAGCGGGCGGCGTGGCCGCGCGTAGGCCTGCCTGCGCAGCAGGTGGAAGTAGGACGCCGGCGTCGACGGGTAGGCGATCGTCATGTTGTCCTCGGCGAACAGCTGCGTGAACCGCTCGATGCGGGCCGACGAGTGGTCCGGTCCCTGGCCCTCGTAGCCGTGCGGCAGCAGCAGCACGACGGAGGAGTGCTGGGCCCACTTCTGCTCCGAGGAGGAGATGAACTCGTCGATGATCGTCTGCGCGCCGTTGACGAAGTCGCCGAACTGCGCCTCCCACAGCACGAGCGCGTCCGGGCGCTCGACCGAGTAGCCGTACTCGAAGCCCATCGCGGCGTACTCGGACAGCAGGGAGTCGTAGATCCAGAAGTAGCCCTGGTCGTCGGACAGGTAGCGCAGCGGGGTCCACTCCTCGGCCGTGGACTTGTCGATCAGCACCGCGTGGCGCTGGACGAAGGTGCCGCGGCGCGAGTCCTGCCCGGCGAGACGCACCGGGGTGCCCTCCTTGAGCAGGGTGCCGAAGGCGAGCAGCTCGCCCATCGCCCAGTCGATCCCGCCCTGCTGGGTCATCTGCTCGCGCTTCTCCATCAGCTGCTGCAGCTTGTGGTGCACGGTGAAGCCGTCGGGCGGGTTGACGAAGGCCTTGCCGATCTCGCGCAGCACGGTGGCCGGCACGGCGGTCTCCCGGTGCTGGACGGGAGCCTGGTCGTCGTCGGTCTGGGCCGTGGGCCGCTCCAGGCCGCCGTGCCCCTCCCGGTCCGTGCCCGTGTCGCCCTCGTCGTCGGTCTTGGTGTCGCTCGGCGGAGCGCTCTGCTTCTTGCTCGCCTCCTTGGTCTCCACGAAGACCCGCTCGAGCTGCTGCTGGTAGTCCTTCAGCGCGGCCTCGGCGTCCTCCACGGTGATGTCGCCCCGGCCGATCAGCGACTCGGTGTAGAGCTTGCGGACCGAGCGCTTGGCGTCGATGAGGCTGTACATCAGCGGCTGGGTCATCGAGGGGTCGTCGCCCTCGTTGTGCCCGCGCCGGCGGTAGCAGACCAGGTCGATGACGACGTCCTTGTTGAACTTCTGCCGGAAGTCGTAGGCGAGCTCCGCGACGCGCACGCACGCCTCCGGGTCGTCGCCGTTGACGTGGAAGATGGGCGCCTGCACCATCCGCGCGACGTCGGTGGAGTAGAACGACGAGCGGGATGACGACGGCGAGGTCGTGAACCCGACCTGGTTGTTGACCACCACGTGCACGGTGCCCCCGGTGCGGTAGCCGCGCAGCTGGGACAGGTTGAGCGTCTCGGCGACGACACCCTGACCCGCGAACGCCGCGTCACCGTGCATCAGCACCGGCAGCACCGTGAAGGCCTCGCCCGCGAGGTTGAGACGGTCCTGCTTGGCCCGCACCACGCCCTCGAGGACGGGGTTGACCGCCTCGAGGTGCGACGGGTTGGCCGCAAGGTAGACCTTGGTCGCCTTGCCGGCCTCGGAGGTGAACTCACCCTCGGTGCCGAGGTGGTACTTCACGTCGCCGGAGCCCTGCACGGACTTGGGGTCCTGCGTGCCCTCGAACTCGCGGAAGATCTGGCCGTAGGACTTGCCCGCGATGTTGGCGAGGACGTTGAGGCGGCCGCGGTGCGGCATCCCGATGCAGACCTCCTCCATGTCGTCCTCGGCGGCCCGGCACAGGATCCGGTCGAGGACCGCGATCGCCGACTCGCCGCCCTCGAGGCTGAACCGCTTCTGCCCCACGAACTTGGTCTGCAGGAACGTCTCGAACGCCTCGGCCGCGTTCAGCCGGCGCAGGATCCGCAGCTGTTCGTCGGACGAGGTGCGCGCATAGGGGACCTCCACCTTGGACTGGATCCAGCGGCGCTGGTCGGGGTCCTGGATGTGCATGTACTCGATGCCCACGGTGCGGCAGTAGGAGTCACGCAGGATGCCCAGGATCTTGCGCAGCTTGAGCATCGGCTGGCCGCCGAAACCACCGGTCGCGAACTCGCGGTCGAGGTCCCACAGGGTCAGGCCGTGGGTGGTGACGTCGAGGTCGGGGTGGCGACGCTGGCGGTACTCCAGCGGGTCGGTGTCGGCCATCAGGTGTCCGCGGGCACGGTAGGAGTGGATGAGCTCCTGCACCCGCGCGGTCTTGTTGACGTCGTCGTCGTGGCTGACCGAGATGTCCTGGATCCAGCGGATCGGCTCGTAGGGCAGCCGCAGCGACTCGAAGATCTCGTCGTAGAAGCCGTCGGCGCCCAGCAGCAGCTGGTGGATCACGCGCAGGAAGTCGCCGGAGACGGCGCCCTGGATCACCCGGTGGTCATAGGTCGAGGTCAGCGTGAGGATCTTGCTGACCGCGTTGCGGTTGAGCGTCTCGGTGCTCGCGCCCTGCCACTCGGCGGGATACTCCAGCGCACCGACCCCGATGATCGTGCCCTGGCCCTTCATCAGCCGCGGGACGGAGTGCACCGTGCCGATACCGCCCGGGTTGGTCAGGCTGATCGTGGTGCCGGCGAAGTCGTCGACCCCGAGCTTGTTGTCGCGCGCCTTGCGGACCAGCTCCTCGTAGGCGCTCCAGAAGTGGGTGAAGTCCATCGTCTCCGCGGACTTGATGTTGGGCACCACGAGGGTGCGGCTGCCGTCGGGCTTCTGCAGGTCGATGGCCAGGCCGAAGTTGACGTGGGCAGGCTTGACCAGGGCCGGCTTGCCCTTCGCCTCGCCGAGCGCGTAGTTCATCTCCGGCATGGTCGCCAGGGCCTTGACCATGGCGTAGCCGATGAGGTGGGTGAAACTCACCTTGCCCCCGCGGCCGCGGGAGAGGTGGTTGTTGATGACCACGCGGTTGTCGATGAGCAGCTTGGCGGGCACGGCCCGCACGCTGGTGGCCGTCGGCACCGTGAGGCTGGCGTCCATGTTGGCCACGATGCGGGCCGCGGGACCTCGTAACGGGACGATCTCGGACTCGCTCTGCGGGCCGGCGGCCTTGGGGGCGGGTGCCTCGCGGGGCTTCGGTGGTGCGGCCTCGGCCGGCGTGCTGGGCTTCTTCTCGGCGGGAGCCGCCGGGGCCTTCTGGGCGGACGCCGGCTGCTCCTTCTTGGCGGGTGCCTGCGCCGGCTTCGTGTCGGGCGCCTTCCCGACGGTGCCGGTGGACGACCCCCCGGCCGACTCGGCGGCCCCCCGCTGGCCACCGTCAGCCCTGGCATCGCCGGGCTTCGGGGTGCTGGGCTTCTGGGTGCCGGACTTCGCGGCGGCGGGCTTCTGGCTGTCGGCTCTCGCGGAGGTGCCTCCGTTGGAGGTGCCCGTCTCCGGGTCGTAGGCCGCGAAGAACTCCCACCACGCCTCGTCGACGGAGTTCTTGTCCTTGAGGTACTGCTGGTGGAGCTCGTCCACCAGCCACTCGTTCGGACCGAAAGCCGCCATCGGGTCGTTGCTGGGTGGCTGGGCTGACACGGCGGATGCGCCTCTTTCATTGCGTCTGGGGTCACGGGACCAGTAACACGCCCAGCCTAGCCCCGTGACGTGTCTCTCATGTGCTCGGCTCCGCGTGGTCTTGCCCGTCTTGCGCCCCCACCGCGCGGCAGCGTCTGGAGGACCCTGGTCCGGGCGCTCAGGAGATGTCGCGACGCACGGTCAGGGCGGACCCGATCCCAGCCATCAGGGCGGCGTAGGCCGCCAGCACGAGGGCTCCGGCCCACCACGACAGCTGCTCGGCCTCGCCCCCGCCGTTGTAGCTCTGCAGCACGGCGGTGGTGGCCCGGCTCGGGAGGAACTGGGCCACACCCGCGCCCCAGCTCTGGGTCGACAGCAGCGCGCCGGCGATGGGTTCGACGATCCAGGCCACTCCGATCGCGATGAGCAACGCGGCGACCTGGTTGGGGATCAGGATGCCGGCCCCCAGCCCGATCAGCGCCCACAGGCCGAGCACGAGCAGGATGAGCACCAGCGTGCGGACGATCGAACCGGCGCCCGCGAAGGCCGGCATGCCCCGGACGGACAGCACCGTCGCCCCGACGGCCACCGACCCGATGATGAACACGACGCCGTAGAGGCCGCCGATGCCGAGCAGCGAGATGACCTTGGCCCACATCACCGTGACCCGCCGGGGTGTGGCCAGGAAGGTGCTGGTCATCGTCTTGTGCCGATACTCGGAGCCGATCGTGAGCACCCCGATGGCCAGGGTCAGCAGGTAGCCGACCGAGACGCCCGAGGAGTAGACGTTGACCGCGATCTGGTGGTCGCTCATGGGCGGTATGCCGCCCTGGGCCGGGTCACCGAGACCGGTCCGGCTGGCGAGTGCCCCGAACAGCCCGGCGAAGGCCGCCGCGGCCACGAAGGTGCCGATGGCCATGCCCCACCACAGGCGGGTGGTGAAGAACTTGCGGAACTCCGAGGAGATGGTGGCGACCATCAGCGCATCACCCCTTCCTCGGGCGTCTCGGCGGCGGGGTGGTCGGCCGCACCACCTTCCAGGTTGCGGTTGCGGTTCTCCGGCGAGTCGGTCAGGGCGAAGAACAGCGCCTCGAGGTCGGTCTCGTCCGCACGCAGCTCATGGATCGGCAGCCGCGCCTCGAGAGCGAGGTCGCCGATCCGGGTCAGGTCGTCACCCACCACCTCGAGGCGCTGGCCGTCGAGCGCCCGTGCACTGAGGCCGCCGGCGGCCAGCGCGCGGGCCAGGGCATCGGCGTCGGTGGTGCGCACCATGGCCTTCGGGTCGCCGTGCAGCTCGGCGATCGATCCCTGCCGGACCAACCGGCCGTTGGCAATGATGACGACGTCGTCGACGGTCTGCTCGACCTCCTGGAGCATGTGGCTGGAGACGAGGATCGTCTTGCCCTCGGCGCTGAGGTGACGCAGGAAACCGCGCAGCCACCGGATGCCCTCCGGGTCCAGGCCGTTGGCCGGCTCGTCGAGGATCAGCACGTCGGGGTTGCCGAGAAGCGCCGCGGCCAGGCCCAGCCTCTGGCGCATCCCCATCGAGTAGCCCCCGGCCCGCTTGCGGGCTACCGCCGGGATGCCGACCAGCTCGAGCAGCTCGTCGACGCGCGCGTCGCCGATGCCGGCGCTCGCCGCGAGCACGCGCAGGTGGTCGCGCCCGGTGCGTCCGGGGTGGAAGTTGGTGGCCTCGAGGGCGGCGCCGACGGTCTGCAGCGGACGGGGCAGGTCGGCATACCGCTCACCCCCGATGGTCGCGGTGCCCTTGGTCGACTGGACCAGGCCGAGCAGCATCCGCAGCGTCGTGGTCTTGCCGGCGCCGTTGGGCCCGAGGAACCCGGTGATCCGGCCCGGCGCCACGCTGAAGCTGAGGTCGTCGACGGCCACGAAGCTGCCGAAGCGCTTGGTCAGGCCGGTGATCTCGATGCGGCGGCCCTCGCGACTCGCGGCGACGGGTCGGTCGGTCTCGGCGATGGTCATGACGGTGCCCCGAATGCGGTCATGGACCCATCTCACCATCCTGACGCCGCGTGCGGGCAAGTCCCTTCCCCGCGGGAGGGCGCGGCGCTCAGCGCAGGGAGCTGACGGCGGTGAGGTGCCCGGCGGCGGACCGGGTCTCCGCTCCGGCGTGGAGGCCCTCGTCGCCGGCCTGCACGCGCAGCCGCTGGGGTCCGACCATGGGGGAGACGAGGCGGTAGGCGAACTCGCGCCCGAGGAGCGAGACCCCGTGGCGTCGCGCCAGGTCGCCCATGAGCAACGCCTGCAGGGGCCCGTGGACGACCAGGTCGTCGTAGCCCTCCCGGCGGACCCACTCGCGGTCGTAGTGGATGCGGTGCGCGTTGTAGGTGAGCGCCGAGAAGCGGAAGAGCAGGACGGGGGTGACGTCGAGCTCGAGCGAGGGCTGGCGCTGCGGCTCCTGCCGCAGCTTCTCGGCGACAGGGTCGCTCCGCTCCATCGTCGCCGCTGGTCGTCGCTGCCGCCTCGGCGCCGTTTCCGGGGTGGCGCGGGAGGGTGCCCGGTAGACGATGTCCTGCTCCTCGGTGACGGCAAGCCGGCCCCGCTGCTCGATCTCGATGCGGACGGTGACGAACGTGAGTGGACCGCTGCGGCCCTGCTTCTGGTGGGTCTCGGCGACCCACGAGGTGCGGGTCGCCTCCTCGCCCAGCCGCAGGAGGGCGTGGGTGGTCACTCGACCGCCCGCGAACATGCGCGGCCGGCCGGGGCCGGGAGGAGCCGGTATGCCGGAGCTCGGGTGCCCGTCCGGCCCCAGGTCGCGCTGCGGTCGCCGGTCGAGCAGGTAGAGCCAGTGCCACAACGGCGGCACCGTCGCGGTGGCCGCTGGTTCGAGGTCGAGGTCGAGGACCCCGGCGAGGGACTCGACAGGCTCGGGAGCGAGGGTCTCGGTGCGGCGCAGCAGCGGGGTCGAGTCGGTCATCTCAGGGCCGGACCGTGCCACGCTTGACCAGCTGCCCGGCGATGACGTTGCGCTGGATCTCGTTGGTGCCCTCCCCGACGATCATCAGCGGCGCGTCGCGGAAGTAGCGCTCGACGTCGAACTCGGTGGAGTAGCCGTAACCGCCGTGGATCCGCACCGCGGACAGGGCGATCTCCATCGCGGCCTCGGAGGCGAACAGCTTGGCCATGCCGACCTCCAGGTCGGCGCGTTCGCCCGAGTCGTACCGCCGGGCGGCGAACAGCGTGAGCTGCCGTGCGGCGGTCAGGTTGGTGGCCATGTCGGCCAGGTAGTTGCCGACCGACTGGTGCTTCCAGATCGGCTGGCCGAAGCTCTCCCGCTCCTGCGCGTAGCGCAGCGAGTCCTCCAGCGCCGCGCGAGCGACGCCCAGGGCGCGTCCGGCCACCTGCAGCCGGCCGACCTCGAGACCTCGCATCATCTGCGAAAAGCCTTGTCCCTCAGCATCCCCCAGGAGCGCTTCGGCGGGGACGTGCATGTCGTCGAAGGAGAGCTCGCAGCTCTCGACGCCCTTGTAGCCGAGCTTGGGCAGGTCGCGGGACAGGCTGAACCCCGGTCCCTTCTCGACCAGCAGGATGCTGATGCCCCGGTGTGCCGGCTCGGCGGTGGGGTCGGTCTTGCACAGCAGCGCGATGAGACCGGCCTTGCGGGCATTGGTGATCCAGGTCTTCGAGCCGTCCACGACGTACGCGTCGCCCTCCCGTCGGGCGTGGGTGCGCATCGCCTGCAGGTCGGACCCGCCACCGGGCTCGGTGAGGGCCATGGTCGCGCGCAGCTCTCCGGTCGCCATACGGGGCAGGTAGCGGTCCTGCTGCTCCCGGGTGCCGTAGTCGATGAGCAGCTTGGCGACGACGGTGTGCCCGCCCATTGCACCGGCAAGGCTCATCCAGCCGCGAGCCAGCTCCTCGGTCACCAGCACGTAACAAGGCGTGGAAACCCTTGCCTCGCCCCAGGGTTCGGGGACGGCCAGACCGAAGATGCCCAGTTGCTTCATCGTCCCGATGAGGCGTTCGGGGTAGGTGTTGGTGTGGTCGAGCTCCTGGGCCACCGGCTTCACGTCGCGGTCCACGAAATCACGCACGGTGTCGACGACGGCGACCTCTTCCTCGGTCAGGCCTTCCATCAGCTGCTCTCCATCGGGTCGGGGGTTGGGTATGACGTGTGCCTGGGATCGGCGGTCAGGTCGGCGAGGTGGGCGATGACGTTGCCGGCGCAGTGGGTGGGAGGTGGTGGTGCAGCAGGGCGGCGGCCGAGTCCCACGTGATGGCAGCCGGATCGAGGCCGGTGCCGGAGAGGCAGTCCTCGAGCTTGCGGGCCAGCTCCGGCCCGGTCGGCGGCCGCTGCGGTGCCCCGGGTGGAAGCCGTAGGTCGCACACGGTGCTCGTCCCGGCCGAATGCAGCTCGATCTCGACCCGGCCGGACAGCAGCCCGTCGCCGCCATCGGACAGCTCGACCTCGACCAGCTGCACCAGGCGCTGGGCTGCCGGCCGTCGCACCGCCTCGTCGGTGAAGGACGCGAAACCGGTCTGGCCGTCGAGCAGGGTTGCCGCGACGGCATACTCGAGGCTGAACTTGCCCTCGAGACCGGTCTGCGGTCGGTGGTGCACCAGCGGCGCGACCGTGCCGGCGGGAGTGCGGACCACGATCCGTCGCAAGGCGGCCGGGTCGAGCGAGGTGGCACCGGCCTCGAGCAGGGCGCTGATCGGCCGCTGCAGAGCGTAGCAGCAGGGATAGATCTTGATGGCGAGGCCGTCCGGGACGGCCGGCCTGGCGGAGTCGGTGGCCTCGACCCGGTCCGGGCGCCCGCCCAGCAACCGCAGCCACTCGTCGACCGCACGCGGGTCCGCCGTCGCACCGGCCAGCGCCAGGCCGGCGGCCCGCCTGCCGGCGTCCACGGCGAGGCCGACCTGGATCGACTTGGCGTCGGTGCCGAACGCGCGTTGCACGCCGCCCGCGGCCGGGACGGCCAGCGACATCGCGGCCGCGATCACGTCGGCCGGTGCGTCCGCGGCGACCGCCGCGGTCACGGCCGCACCGAGCGCACCGGCGGTGGTCGTGGCGTGCCAGCCGCGGGAGTAGTGCTCCCATCCCAGGGCAGTGCCGAGCCGGGCCATCACACCGGCTCCGGCCAGGTAGGCACGCGGGCCTCCACCGCTCGCCAGGGCTGCGGGCACGCAGACCGTGCTGATGTGGGTCGTCGACGGCAGGTGCAGGTCGTCGAAGTCGAGGATGTGGCAGGCGACCGCCCAGCGGGCGACCTCCGGCAGACTGGTGACGATCGACAGGATCGGCTGGTCCCGGGCGGCGAGGCCCACCGACACCGTGTCGAGCAGTGCCCGGTCGGCCAGGGCGAGGTCCTCGTCGTCGGCCTCGAAGCGCTCGGCCCAACCAGCCAGGGACTCGGCGACGCCGGTGGTGCGGCTCATCGGTCCTCCTCCGCACCGGGGTCAGTCGGCAGGCCGAGCTCGGCCAGGATGCGCTCCGTGTGCTGTCCCAGGGAGGGCACCGCGCCCATCGCTGGTTCCTGTCCCCGCACGGTGACCGGCGGGAGCAGCGCCCGCACCGGACCGACGGGCGTGTCCACCTCGCGCCAGCGGTCGCGGGCTCGCAGCTGGGGGTGGCCGACCAGGCCCGCGAGGTCGCGCAACCGTGCGTTGGCGATCCCGGCCGCCTCCAGGCGGCGCTCCACCTCGCCCACCGGGAGCGTGGCGAATCGTGCCTCGATCCGCTCGGTGAGGTGGTCACGGTGGGCGACCCGGTGGGTGTTCGTGGCGAACTCTGCATCGGCCGCGAGGGCGGGGTCACCCAGGACGTCGGAGCAGAAGACGGCCCACTCGCGCTCGTTCTGGATGCCGAGGAAGACCTGGTCGCCGTCGGCACAGTGGAACGGGCCGTAGGGCGCGATCGCCGCGTGGGACGCGCCGCTGCGGGTCGGGGACGCGCCGCCGTACTCGGCGTAGTACATCGGGAACCCCATCCACTCGGCGAGCGCCTCGAGCATCGACACCTCGAGGGTCGCGCCGTCACCGGTGCGCCCACGGCGAAGCAGCGCCGTGAGGATGCCGCTGTAGGCATACATCCCGGCGGCGATGTCGGCGACCGAGATGCCGACCTTGGCCGGTTGATCGGGGGTTCCGGTCACCGACAGCAGGCCGGCCTCGCACTGGACCAGCAGGTCGTAGGCCTTCCTGGTGGTGTAGGGCCCACCGGCGCCGTAGCCGGAGATCGAGCAGTGCACCAGCTCCGGGCGGGCCGCGCGCAGGACCTCCGCGCCCAGACCGAGGCGCTCCGCGGCACCGGGGGCCAGATTCTGCACGAAGACGTCGGCGGTGTCCACGAGGCGGTGGACGGCCGCTCGACCCGCCTCGCTCTTGAGGTCGAGCGCGATGGACTCCTTGCCGCGGTTGAGCCAGACGAAGTGGCTCGACATCCCGCGCACTGTCTCGTCGTAGCCCCGGGCGAAGTCACCGGCGCCGGGACGCTCGACCTTGATCACCCGGGCGCCGAGGTCGGCCAGCTGTCGGGTCGCGAACGGCGCGGCCACCGCCTGTTCCAGTGAGACCACCGTGGTCCCCGCGAGCGGAAGGGGAAGGCGGCTCGGGCGACTCGCCGCATGCTCAGTCATGGACACCGGACCCCCGCCCCAGGCGCATCCGGTGGCTGTAGTGCTCCGGAAGGTAGTCGCTGACGGCCACCTCCAGCGGCTCGCCGCGAGGGTCGAAGTAGACCCGCTCGATGTGCAGCAGCGGTGACCCCAAGGCGCAGCCGAGCGCGAGGTGCTGTGCCCGCTTCGCTGCCACCGCGCTGATCACCTGCTCCGCGGAGGCGATGTCGTTGCCGCGCGCCTCGAGCAGGCCGATGACGGTCACCTTGCTGCGTCGTCCGACCTCGGAGACCTCGGGCAGGTGCTCGAGCTGCTGACCGGTCCGGGACGGCAGGTAGACGTGGGTCAGGCAGAACGCCTCGCCCCGGTGGAGCCGGCGGAACGACGTCAGGTAGAGGTGTTTGGTCTCCAGACCCAAGCGGACCGCCGCGGACGCGTCATACCCCCCGACCAGTGGGCTGACCACCTCCAGCTCGGTGTCGAGGGTGAGATTCATCAAGTCCTCGACCGAGGCGAAGGACCGGCCGTAGCGGTGGTCGCGTGCCGTCACGAACGTGCCACGACCCGGCACCCGGTAGACCAGACCCTCCGCGACCAGGTCCTGATAGGCCCGTCGCACCGTCTGCCGGGAGAGGCCGTGCTCCTCGGCCAGGGACAGCTCGGTCGGCAAAGGCTGGTCGTCACCGAAGCGCTGCTGCCGGATGGCGTCGCGCAGGGCCTGGGCGAG
Source organism: Segeticoccus rhizosphaerae (assembly GCF_005222685.1). Taxonomy (NCBI): domain Bacteria; kingdom Bacillati; phylum Actinomycetota; class Actinomycetes; order Micrococcales; family Intrasporangiaceae; genus Segeticoccus; species Segeticoccus rhizosphaerae. The sequence continues at coordinate 10,611 of NZ_SWMA01000032.1, read as the reverse complement.
CACCCGGTAGGCGCTCTCGCCGGGACGACGGGGTGGCACGTGCACGGGGCTCCGATCACCGAGATTTGTACGGCCATATTAGGAAGCACCGTACAATGCGTCAAGGCCGTCGCGGCCCCCCTACGATTGCCGCACTATGACGGAGTGGTTACTGGTCCTGGCCGGGGTCGTGCTGACCGCCGGGACCGCGCTCTTCGTCGCCGCCGAGTTCTCCCTGGTGGCACTGGACCGGCCGACCGTGGAGCGCGCTCGTGCCCGGGGCGACCAGGCGGCCGGGCCGGTGCTCACCTCGCTGCGGCAGCTGTCCACCCAGCTGTCCGCCGCCCAGGTCGGTATCACCCTGACCACCCTGGTCGTCGGCTACCTGGTGGAGCCCTCCGTCGGCAAGCTGCTCGAGGCGCCGGCGCGGGCCGTCGGGCTGCCCGAGGGAGCAGTGGCGCCCACCTCGACCACGGTGGCGCTGGTGCTCGCGACCGCGTTCTCGATGGTGTGCGGCGAGCTGCTGCCCCAGTTCCTCGGCATCTCGGCGCCGCTGCAGACGGCAAAGGTGGTCGCCGTGCCCGTGCGGATCTTCTCGGTCCTCACCCGGCCGCTGATCGTTCTCCTCAACGGCTCGGCCAACCTGATCCTCAAGGCCTTGCACATCACCCCGCAGGAAGAGCTGTCGGCGGCCCGCACCCCGCAGGAGCTGTCGTCGCTGGTGCGCCGCTCGGCGGAAGCGGGCACCCTCGAGCCAGGGACGGCCAGGCTGGTCACGCGCTCGCTGATCTTCGGCGAGCAGACCGCCGCCGATGTGATGAGCCCCCGGGTGCGCTGCACCGCCGCACCTCGCACCGCGTCTGCCGCCGACGTGCTGCTGCTGGCGCGCGAGACAGGGCACTCGCGGTTTCCCGTGATCGGGGACGACTGGGACGACATCGACGGGCTGGTGCACGTCAAGCGGGCCATCGCGGTGCCGCACGAGCGCCGGGCCGAGGTGCCGGTCTCGGCCCTGATGACCGACCCGCTGCTGGTGCCCGAGACGATCCGGCTCGACCCGTTGCTCCTGCTCCTGCGTGCCGCCGGATTCCAGCTGGCGGTGGTCGTCGACGAGTACGGCGGCACGTCCGGCGTCGTGACGCTCGAGGACGTGATCGAGGAGATCGTCGGCGAGGTGAGCGACGAGCACGACCGTGGCGCGACGACCGGCCGTGCCATGGCTGACGGCTCGTGGACCGTCCCCGGCATGTGGCGCCCGGACGAGGTCCGCGACCAGGTCGGAGCGCCGGTGCCTGATGGCGCCGCCTACGAGACGGTGGGCGGTTTCATCATGGCCGCGCTCGGCCGGGTGCCCACCGTCGGCGACCAGGTCCCGGTGCCCGGGTGGATCGTGCGGGTGACCGCGATGGACGGGCGGCGGATCGACCGGCTGCGGTTCGTCCCCACGGATCCCACCGCGTCCCTGTCCCGCACCAGGGCGAGGGACGACGGGCAGGCGCGGACCGACATACCCGCAGACCCGTCGGCCGACGAGGCGGGAACCGACCCATGAGCCGCGGGACTGCCCTGTGGGTGTCGCTGTTGCTGTTGCTCGGCAACGCGTTCTTCGTCGGGTCGGAGTTCGCGGTGATGACGGCACGACGGGCCCAGCTCGAGCCCAAGGCCGCCGCCGGCAGCAGGCGGGCGAAGCTGGCCCTGCAAGCCCTCGAGCAGGTCGCGTCACTCCTGGCCTGCGCGCAGCTGGGCATCACGGTCTGCTCGCTGGGGCTCGGGGCCGTCGCCGAAGCGGCCCTGCACACCGCGATCGCACCACAGCTGCACCACCTCGGCCTCGGCGAAGGACTCGCGCACCCCGTCGCCCTGGTCCTCGCGCTGCTGATCGTGGCCTACTTCCACGTCGTCATCGGTGAGATGGTGCCCAAGAACCTCGCCATCGCGGGCCCCTTCGCGGCAGCCATGATGCTCGCCCCGCCCCTGCTCTACCTGACGCGGGCGCTGCGACCGCTCATCCGGCTGATGGAGCTGGCGGCCAAGGGGCTCGTGCGTCTGATGCGCGTGGAGCCCAAGGACGAGATCTCGTCGGCGTTCACCGTCGAAGAGGTGCAGTCCATCGTCGCGGAGAGTCGCGAGAAGGGGTTCATCCAGGAGCAGCAGCACGGGCTCGTGAGCGGTGCGTTGGAGTTCAGCGACCGCGTCGCGGCGGACGTCGCGGTGCCCCTGGACCAGCTGGTGGTCCTGCCGGTGGGCGCCACCCCCGACGACATGGAGCGGCTCATCGCCAAGAAGGGGTTCTCGCGTTATCCCTGCGTCAACCGCAGCGGTGACCTGCGCGGCTACCTGCACCTCAAAGACATCCTGTATGCCGATGACGCGCAGCACGACGAGCCGATCCCGGCCAAGCGCGTCCGGCGCCTGGCCACGGTCTCGGCCGGCGACGAGGTGCGGGACGTCCTCACCACGATGCAGCGCACCGGCGCACATCTGGGGCGCGTCGTCGACCCGGACGGCACGGTCACCGGTGTCGTCTTCCTCGAGGACGTGCTCGAGGAACTGGTGGGCGAGGTGAGCGACGCCAGCCAGCGCTGACCGGAGCGCGCAAAGGTCCAGCCCTTCGCTGCGGCGAGGGCTGGACCTCTTGCGCCCCGGGCAGAATTCGAACCTGCGCTCCCGTCGCCGGAGAGCCATCCGACGATGATTGACCGGGGATGAAGATCGACGAAAGTGCAGGTCAGGCCGGGTTTTATGCTGGAGCGACGTTGGCCGAAATCGGCTGTTTCTGGCACTCGTGCTGCCCCAGGCCGCTGCCCTCGGCTAGGTAGTAGGCATCGGCCCGGGACCGGATCGCGGACACCCGCGAGCAGGTCGCGACACTCAACGCCGCGATCCGGGACCGGCGGGTCTCCGCCGGCCGCGTCGACGACGACAACGCGGTCACCACCGCAGCGGGCGAGCGGGTCGGGGTCGGCGACCAGGTGGCGACCCGCCGCAACGACCGCGGCCTGGATGTCGCCAACCGGGAGACCTGGACCGTCACCGGCATCGGCGCCGACGCCACCCTCACGGTGACCGGTCGAGGCGGGCAGCGCACCCTCCCCGCGCCCTATCCCGCGAGAACGTCGAGCTGACCTACGTCTACGGCGCCCAGGGCGAAACCGTGCACCGTGCGCACCTGGCGCTGGGGGAGCACGGCGAGTTCGGCGGCGTGGGCGCGACATAGGCGGCTGCGGCGACCCATTGGTCGCGGGCCTGCTCGACGGACTCGGCGATCAGGTGGGCGGTGTTCGGGCCAGGTTCGGCCACCTCGCCCGGATCCAGGATCCCCCCGACCTCTCCCGGTAGGCCGATCCTCGTGCGGGATGCTCACCTCAGGCAGTGCGAGGCGCCTCAGAAGCGGTCGTTCTGGGCCGAGACACGTGACGATGCACCGAGGCCGAAAGGATTTGTTTGCATGTCGTAGTGTTCGTGTTCGGGTCTGCGCATCAGTACTGCTCTACCCGGCCGACGCGCCGCGGAGGAGGGGGATCCGGGTTGAGGTCGATCTCATGCAGAGTTCGCAACAGTATTGGCTTCTGGCGCGTCTATAGGGTGTGAGGGAGATCGAAGGAGGCGACTCGACACGGGTCGACGACCTGGGACAGTTCGCGGCCCAGCACGGGCCGGCCCTGGTCAGGTTCTCCTATCTGCTGACGGGCGGCCAGGTCGCCGAGGCCGACGACCTGGTCCAATCGGTCTTCGCGCGGCTTGCCGCCCGAGGCATGCACGGGATCGTTGACCCGGCGCACTACGTCCGCCGTGCCATCGTCAACGAACATCGCAGCCGTGGGCGGCACGCCGCCGTCGTCAGCAGAGCAATGCCCCGCCTGGTGGATCCGCCGCACAGCCATGAGCTCGAGGAGTCCGAGGACCGGATCCTGCTCCTCGAGGCGCTCAAGGCTCTGAGCGACCGAGAGCGCACCGCCGTGGTGCTGCGGTACTACGCGGACCTGCCCGACGACGAGATCGCCACCGTGCTCACCTGCTCCCGGGCAACCGTCCGGTCTGTGATCCATCGAGCCCTGCCGAAACTGCGGACCCGGCTGGGCCAAGCCGATCCCACCGCAGATCCAGCGCCGTATCCCCCGAGGGGGCGTCAATGATGACCAAGTTCGAGGACGATCTTCGCCGGCAGCTGAAGGAGGCCGCGGACGGGGCGCTCAAATACCGGTGGCAATCCCTGGAGCGGCCCGGTGAACCGGCAGAAGCCGTTCGGCGTTCGCCGGCCCCCCGGTGGTCACGGCGCTGGGCGGCGGCGGCCGCGGCCGCGGTTGTGGCCGCGGGGGGCGTGGGCGTGTGGTCCTGGGTCGCGACCCAGCGCGGTGGCGTCTCCGAGGCGGCCTGCGCAGCCGAACTGAAGTTTGACGGCAACACGTACTCGACGGTCGGCGAGTTGCTTCGCACGCCACGAGCCGGGCAGAAGGTGGGCGTGGCGCATGAGCCCAGCTGTGACGACGGGGACGGCCCATCGGGCAGCGCGAGCATGTCGGCCTTCAAGATCCCCGGCGTGCCGCTCAAGACCGCGTTCTTTACCAACGGTGATGTCTGGGTGAATGGGAAGCTCACGGTGCTGCCGGACTACCTACGCGTCCTGTACCAGCCGGTCGCCTGCACCGCATCCGGCCATTTCGCTGCCTCGGGGCAGTTCACGGCGGTCAACAAGGTATCCGGCAGGAGAGGACAGATCGCGCCGCCTCCCTACGTCATCACGTTCGTGGCCGATCGGGGCACCTTCCCGCCCCTGCAGAAGTACGCCAGCCTCAGCCTCAAGATCCGGGTGACCAACCAGACGATCGGGGGCCGCAGCGCCAAGCTCATGATCCCCGCGCTACGCCAAGGCCGCCCGCTGACGGTGGAGATGTTCTGCGACGGCGGGCGTTTCGTGGCGACCGCACTGAGGCCGGCTGGATGAGGCCCTACCGTAACCCGGTCCTTCTCCCGGCCGAGACCCTCAGCCGGGAGAAGGATCAGCGCCCCACCAAGTAGATGCTTTCCAGGCGACGTAGATGCTTTCCAGGCGACCACCAGCAAGTTTTGGCGAGAACGCTGGTACTGAGATCGCTAGCATCCCACATGCTTATATGGTTCGAGACAGGCAGTCTCCGCTGCTATTCATGTTCGACTCTAGTGAGGTGTAACCGGAGTAGTTCGACGACGCATCAACTTGGTCGTCGTCACCGCAGTCCGTGTTGACACCCGTGATGTTGTTGATGGCATCTGCGAATGCGGCTCGCGCGTCTTCGCGTGATAGACCGCCTGGAATGTTGCCATCGCCCATCCGCCCATCCGCCCATCCGCCCGGGCAAGCAGACGCCTTCCTCAGCTGGAGACAGCGTTTTTCAGGTCGAAGTAGTTAGCCCGTGCCCGAACGTCGAACACGTGGTCGGCCAGGCCTACCATCCGGGAGTTGCGCGCCTGTTCGGGCAACGGCAGGTCACCGTGCCAGGACATGAATCGTTGAAGTTCACCGGGGGCCGCGGTGTCGGGCGGGTAGCCGTTCCCGCCGGGGTGGCCGATCGTGCTGCGCTTCGGGATGCTGGTCGCGTGTCGACACGCGACCGTAACCGATCCTCATGGCGCAGGGGGCATCGATAACCACCGACAGCGTAACATGGGCGCGGACACGGAAGCGTTACAGACGCCTGAGCACCGCCGCCGCGAGCTCTAGTGGTGGCTCAGAAGCGGTCAATACGAAGTCGCTCCATCAATCGGCAAGGCCGAGAAAAACCACGAGTGCGCGGTCGAGGCGGACGCGATCGGTATCGGCGAGCTGGCCAACCCGCTCGCGTACGTTCGCTCTGGGCATCGTCGTGATCTTGTCAACCATGAGTTGACTCGGCTGCTCGATCCCGGTGCTGGGGTTGGACGGGATGGGGATCCGGATCAGTGGCGCGTCGACCTGGTTGGTGGTCATCGGGCAGACCGTCACCGAGGCCGTTGCGTCGAATCGATCGTCCTGGATGATGACCACCGGCCTTGGCTTGCCCGTGTAGGCACCGCGCGCCGCTGCCACGTGGATGTCCCCTCGCCTCACTCGCCGGGCTGCGGTTCAGCGGTCCAATCGACCGAGATGGCGTCGACGAAGGCCTGGTCACTGGCCTCGTGCTCGCTGGCAGCGACGGCGGCCGCCTGACGGTGAGCCTGCGCGGCGAACTCGGGTGCGCGCACGTCGGGGACCCAGATCTGGACGGGTCGGAGTCCCTGCGCGCGCAACCGCCGACGGTGCTCGCGGACCCGCTCACGTGTACTGGTCATATCGTTATGTTACATGTAACGAAGCCGGTGACAAAAGGTGAGTCGAAGACGCTCGGCGAGACCTTTCGGAAAGTGCACTCCCGGTAGCCGGTGAACAGCAGTGGGGTATCCGAGCCGCCCGCTCACGGCAGCCACAGACAAGTGGCGTCCAGCTGAGCACGGAGGACCCAGCCCCGCCCTTACGGGAGTCAGAACCCCGCCACGAGCGTCCGTGGCCAATCGAGGAGAAGTCGATGAGCGATCCGAGAGCTCACTGCGTGACCAGCACCAACGGTTGTGGAGCGGGACGAACAAGAAGGTTCGGACCGGCCATGAGGCTCGGCACCTGTGGGCGGTCGAGGGGACAATGACCCATGGCCAGCATCGAGAAGCGCCTCCGCGACGGACAGGTCACCTGGCGGGCGCACTACCGCACGCCGGCCGGCGCGCAGCGCAACAAGACCTTCGACGCCGACGAAGCGGCAAAACCGCAGGTCAGCGTGGCAATTCAGGTGGCGCCCCCGGCAGGATTCGAACCTGCGCTCCCGCCTCCGGAGAGCCATCCGACGATGATTGACCGGCGCTGAAATTCGACGAAAGTGCAGGTCAGGCCGGGTTTTGATGCTGGAGCGACGTTGGCCGAAATGGGCAGTTTCTGGCTCTCGTGTTGCCCCAGTGTTGCCCAGCGAGCATGAAGCGATTCGCTTGCGGTGACCCGTTGAAGCTCTGCCATCGCCGCTCGGTGGGTGTCGCGACAGGTCCGTCGGCGGGATGGTCCATGAGGTTCGTCATGGTCCGTCCAGGCATCCCGTCCACGTCCTCGCCGCCGGCATGAGAGGCGGCGGGGCGGCTGGACACGGTGGGCCGCCGTAGTGGCCGGAAGCCGGGTCGTACGGTGCAGGGGTGTCCCGACTGATTCTGCTGAACGGGGCGCCGGGTAGCGGCAAGACGACCCTGGCGCGCCGGTTCGCTGAGGACCATCCGCTGGCTCTGGTGCTGGATGTCGATCAAGTGCGCGGGATGCTTGGGCGCTGGCTCGACCAGCCCATGGAGTCTGGCTTGCTGGCTCGCCAGCTTGCCGTGGCCATGGCCAGCAGCCAGTTGCGCGCCGGTCACGACGTGGTGGTACCGCAGTACCTCGGCCGGTTGGACTTCGTTGAGACCCTGGACGGGCTCGCCGTTGACCTCGGTGCCGAGTTCGTCGAGATCGCGCTTGTCAGCGACCGGGATGATGTCGTGCGCCGGTTCGAACGTCGCTCGGAGGACTCGGTGGACCCGGCTCACCAGGAGGCCGCTGAACTGCAACGCCGCTGCGGTGGAAGGGAGCAACTCGCCGCGACGCACGACGAGGTGCTGGCCGTCATTGCGGCGCGGCCGGGCACTCGGGTGATCACCACGGTCGACGGGGACCTCGCCGGCACTTACGCACAGCTCCTTGCCATCCTCCGCGGCTGACATCGCTGGCCACGTCCCGATCACCGACGCCTGGAGCAATCTGTCCGGACGCCGTCCGGACAAGGTATGATGTCTGCATGAGTGACGCAGCTGTTCACGTTCCCAAGCGGCATCGGCTGGAGGTGCGGGTGACTCCGGAGCAGGATGCTCTCATCCGCGAGGCCGCGGACCTGGAGCATGCCACGGTGACCTCCTTCCTGCTCGACACCGTGACCGCGCGGGCTGCGTCGGTCATCGAGCAGCGCCGCGACGTGACGCTGTCGAATGAGGCGTTTGATCGGTTCATGGCGGAGTTGGACAAGCCGGCCACGGCGGTGGCGGAGCTGCGCGACCTCTTTCAGCGGCACCCGAAGCTGCCCGAGGCGTGAGCGATCTGTGTCTGGAGCGACTCGGCGCAGATCACGACGTCTCCACGTTCCGATCGGGCCAGGAGGCGCTTGATGGGTGGCTTCGCAGCCACGCATTGTCGTCACAGCGGATGGACTCGGCCCGAACGTTCGTCCTGATCCAGGAGGAAGCTGTCGTCGGCTACTTCAGCCTGACGATGGGGTCGGTGCTGCGCTCCGACGCGCCGCGGCAACTTGTCCGTGGACTGCCGGGCTACCCCGTTGGCGTGGCCGTGCTCGCCCGACTGGCGGTGGACGCCGGTCGTCAGGGGGAGGGCCTGGGTGGCCTCCTGCTTGCCGAGGCGCTACGCAAGGCCGTGGCGGCCGGTGAGGCCGCGGCTGCTCGGCTAGTCGTGGTGGACGCCATCGATGATGCGGCAGCTCGGTTCTATGCCCACCATGGGTTCCTGGCGGTCCCCGAACATCCGATGCGGCTGTACCGGCGGATCAAGGATATCCGAGCCAGCCTGACGCAGGACGCCTAGTCCGGCGGGTAGGCGTGCGCTTGTCGACCGGCCCCCGACTGGAGCGTCGCTCTCGAGCGAGGTCGGTACGACCAGCATCTCGCCGGACGCCCCGGCGGAGCGGCCATCTGGGCCGTTGCCCGGACCCTCATGCCCACCACCATGACTGTCCTTAAGCGACGGTGGCGGTGCGCCACGAGCTAGGCGAACCGGGCCTTGCCCCGCGGCGCAAGATGGCCCGCCGCGCCGGCTCCGGACCGGGCGTGAATTGTCAGAGGCATAAGGGACGCGTGAGCCAAAATTGTAATGTCCAGCATCACGGCGTATTGGCCCAGTTCATCAACGTCGTTGACGTAATCGACCTCGCAGATGCGCCCTGGAATCCCAAGTTCGTTGAATATCGTTGACCATCGACGACCACTTCGACACTCCTGAAAACTCCCTACGCACAAGGCATTTCAAGGCCCAAATGTTGCGGCACGTATGCTACAAAGGTCAGTGGGACGGATCGCCTTTGGGCGGTCCGTGTTCGCATTTCTAGGGCATTTGTTGGTTGTCGTTGAATGGTGGCGAGAATGCACGGTGGGATGAAGGTCTACCGCGGTGCTGCTGCTGCTGCGCGTCACTACCTGGAGGCTGACCGGTCCCGGGCCGATGACTACTACCTGGCCGAGGGCACCGGTCTGGCCGAGCGCTACCTGGCCACACCCGACGGCGTGCGCCGTGCCGGTTCACTGTCCGGCGAGACCTATGAGGCGTGGGTCGCCGGCCGCGACCCGGTCACCGGGGGTGCGAAGGGTCGGCTGCGCACCGACGATCACGGCGTGCGGTTCGTGGAGGTGGTGGTCAACGGTCCGAAGACCTGGTCGCTGGCGGCCGCGGTCGACCCGGAGATCTCCCGGGCTTACGACGGCGCGCAGGACCGGGCCGCGGCCCAGATCATCGGCTGGCTGGCCCAGCATGCGACCACCCGGGTGGGGCCGCGGGGCCGGCAGGCCCAGGTCCCGGTGCAGGGGATCGAGGCGGCGGTGGTGCGGCACTACACGTCGCGGGCGGGGGATCCGCATCGGCATCTGCACCTGCAGGTCAACGCCCGGGTGTTCGCGGCGGGCCGGTGGCGGGGCCTGCACACCGTCGGGGTGCGTGACAGCTTGGAGGCGATCAACGGCATCGGCCACGCCGCCATGATCACCGATCCCGGCTTCCGCGCTGCGCTGGCCGCCCGTGGCTACACCCTCGAACCCGAGTCCGGCGAGATCGTGGAGCTGGCCGGCTACGCGGGCCCGTTCAGCGCCCGCGCGGCGCAGATCGGGCGGAACGTGGACCGTTACGAGGCGCAGTGGCGCGCGGGGCATCCGGGCGTCGAGCCGGGTCCGGGCCTGCGGCGGTCCTGGGATGCCCGGGCGTGGGCCGAGGCCCGCCCGGACAAGGTCGTCCCGCGCGACGGCACCGAACTGGCGCGACGGTGGGTCCAGGAGCTGACCGGTCTCGGCTTCGTCCCACCGCAACCAGCACCGGCCGACAACGTTCCCGCAGGACGTTCCCCCCACGCCGCCAAGCGTCCCGACAAGAACCGTCCGCTGCCGGACACGATGCCGGGCGGGTACTCCATCGGCGCGCTGGATCGTGACGCCGTGGTCGCGGCGGTGCTGAGCCGGTTGGGGGCACGGCGGTCGGGGTGGAACGCCGCGGACGTGCGCGGTGAGGTCGAGCAGCTGCTCGCTCGCACCGGCCTGGTCGCCCAGGCCGGGGTCCGGTTGGAGCTGGCGGAAGACCTGACCGCCCGCACCGTGGGCCGGTGTGTCCCCCTGCTCGAGGTCCCGGGCGTTCCCGAGCACATCCGCGCGCTGACCTCCCGCGAGGTCGTGGAGGTCGAGGCCGACCTGACCGCGCGCCTGGTCGCCCGCGCCGACGCCACCGCCGACACCGCCCCCGCCTGCTCGGACGCCGGCGACACGAGCCAGGTCGAAGGTCCGGCAGCCGAGGCGGTCGGCGGCGGGGTGCGGTTGGACACCGCGCAGCAGGCGGTGGTGACCGCGCTGGCCGGGGACCGGGCCCTG
>NZ_SWMA01000031.1:0-46481 GCF_005222685.1 Segeticoccus rhizosphaerae | reverse complement strand
GACAACGAGTCATAGACTCACCAAAACTGTCCACTTTTCAGGCGCCGGAACCGACCAATTTTCGATCGCCGCCGACAGCCGCTACCTGTGGCTGCTGAACGCCGTCGCCAACTGCGCCACGGGTCGGTACATCGAGGCCAACCCCGCCTGCCCGCAAGGTCCAGAAGCCTGCGGTGACCGGGCGCCACCTGACGATGCCCGACCCCGACCAGGTCCGAGACCTGCTGGCGCGACTTCGCGCCCGAGGCAACGGCGCGACGCGTGGTTCGTGCTCACCGCGGGATATACCGGGACGGCGTGCGGCTTGACGCATTCCGTTTCTCCAGCGACACTGTTTCTCAGTATGGGAAACACATGCAGGCAGGAAACGAGCAGGCTGGCTGACGCTGAGCGGCGGCTCCGCGCGCTGCTGCCGGTCACGTGGTCCGTGCGCACCCAGTCCACCGGGCCAGACCGGCCCGCCGTCGACGCTCGGCTGCTCATCACCAGCCCCAACGGCGACTCCGCGCTGCTTGTCCCGGTCGTGAAGCGATGGTCCACGGCACCGACATCATCCGTCATCGGCACCCTCCATGCCCTGAGCCAAGCGCGGTCAGAACCCATCCTCCTGGTCACCGACTACGTCAACCGACCACTGCGTGAGGCCTGCGAGGCAGGGCAGATCAGCTACCTGGACCAGACCGGGTGGGCCTACATCGCCTTGGACTCGCCCGCGGTGCTCATCCGAGCCCAAGGCGGCGACCGTCCTCCAGCTCGCCGGGTCTCCCACACAGTGACGCGGCTCACCGGCAAGGCGAGCGGCCGCCTGATCCGCACCCTGCTCACGGCTGCTGCGCCACTTGGCGTGCGCGAGCTGGCCCTTCAGTCCGGCACGAGTCCCGGCTCGGCTGCCAAGCTGCTACCTACCCTGGCCACGGCCGGCGCCATCGAGCGCGACGACCAGGGCCAGGTGACGCTCGTGCGTCGACGTCAGCTGCTGGAGCGGTGGACCGCGGATTACCAATTTCTCAAGAGCAACCGCCAGGTCGGGTACTACCTGGCGCCGCGGGGAGTGGACCAGGCACGACAACACCTGACTGGCAGACCCGAGGTCGCCCTGACCGGGGTCGCGGCCGCGCGCGCCTACCTGCCGGCGGAAGCCTTGGCGGTCGTGCCGACGACGACGCTGACGCTCTACAGCACCGACGCCGACGCCACCGTCGGCTCCCTGCGTCTGGTCGCCACTGACCGCCCCTCAGCCAACGTGGTCATGGCCGAGCCGGTCGATCCCGTCCTCGTGCAGAGTCCGGCAGCCAGCGTGGACGGCATACCGGTCGTCGTCCTCCCGCAAGTGCTCGCAGACCTACTCACGCTGCCCGGCCGCGAGTCGCTCCTGGCGGAGCAGCTGATGGACCACCTCGCGAGCAATGACCCCACATGGAAGGAGCACCCATGATGCAGCCGCCGGTGGCGCCGGAATACATCGCCGCTCGCCGCGTGCTCCTCGATGCCCTCGACGCGCTGGAGGGCCACCGACAGAGCCTCATCCTCATCGGCGCCCAGGCGGTCTACGTCCACACCGGCGCCGGATCGCTGAACGTCCCGGTGATGACCACGGACGCAGATCTCGCCCTCGACACCGCGACCCTCCAAAGCGAACCTGACATTGCCGCCGCCATGCACGCGGCCGGGTTCATCGCCGGGCAGCCGGGGCACTGGAGCGGGCCCGGAGACGTCGCGATCGACCTGATGGTCGCACCGCACCAGTCCAACCGACCGCAACGCAGCGCCCGCGCCGCTCACCTGCAGGGGCATCAACACACCACCGCACGCATCGGTGCCGGGCTTGCCCTGGCGCTGATGGACAATGCCCCGCGACTGATCACGGCGTTGGCCGATGATGACCAGCGACGTCGCACCCTGCGGGTGGCCGGCCCAGCGGCCCTGCTGGTGGCAAAGCTGATCAAGATCGAGGACCGTCTCCGGGGCGCGGCCAGGGGCCAGACCAGCAGGATCGTCGACAAGGACGCGCTCGATGTCCTGCGACTGCTCCAAGCTGTCGAAACGCAGGTACTCGCGGACGGGATGCGGCAACCCACAGCGGACAGCCCGGCGGCCAGCGACGTCGTCGCCGCGGTCGCCATCCTGCGCCACCGTGCATCGACCCCAACCGGTGACCTCCCACGCCTGGCCACCCGCGCTGCCCTTGGAGACCGCACCGTCGGACCCAGCCTCGTGGTGCTGGTTGGCGAACTCCTACAAGCACTGCCTCGTTGAGAAGACGGGACGAAGCATCTGACCGAGCCGCGTGCTCCGACCGGCCTGGCCACGGTGGCCGAGTCCATCATCGCGCCGACGACCCCGAGGTGAACCCTTGGCGGTGGATGCCGGTCTCCCGTCCAACCAGCTGCGGGAACAGGGACGGGTAGATGCCGAGCATGCCCCAGGACGCGGCGGCACCGGTGACGGCGAACGGAAGCCGGCACCAACCCCCGAGGGCACCCGCGGCCGATCGACCCACCTCGAGGCCACCGCCGGCCCGGACTGCCGGCGCCGGCCACCTGGGGGTCTCCTGGCGCCGGCCCAGCGCAACGATCGCGACCTACGAGCAAGTACGGCGTACACCACGGCGTGGGGCATCCGGGTCGGCGGAGAGTGCCGATCACCGAGGTTGCTTGCTGGATCCCCTCGAGGCGGTCGCGCGGGCACTGGTGGCGGCCGCCTTCCGGAATGCGTCAGGCTGTCTGGTGGATCGCTCGGCCGGCGGTGAGTGCCTGCCGCGCTTCCAGTAGCGCGGCGATGATTTCGCTTTCACGTTCTGGGCTCAATCTGACGATAGGTACCGGGCAGGAGATCGCGTAGACCGGTGGTTTCTCGCGGCCGACGGCGACGGCGAGGCAGCGTAGCCCGAGTGCGGTCTCCTGGTCATCGATGGCGTAGCCGCGTTCGCGCGTCTGACTCAGTTCCTTCTTCAGCTGTTCGTGGTCCGTAATGGTGTGTTCAGTGTAGGCGGGCATGACGTCGGGTATGAGTGACTCGACGTCTTCCCAGGCATGTTCGGCCAGCATGGATTTTCCGAGACCGGTGGCCCATGCCGGCATACGGCGTCCGGGTTGAGCGACGATGGACAGAGAGTGCATGGACTGCAGCGTGACGAGGTAGACGACGCTGTCGTGGTCCAGGCGCGCGAGGTGGACCGTTTCGTTGAACCGGTGCGAGAGTTCGTCAATCACGGGTCTTGAGCGTTGCACCATGTCGTCGGTCTGGACGAATGCGGCGCCAACGAGCAGGGAGCGGACGCCGAGCCGGTACTTGCCGTCCGCGAGGGTGAGCCAGCCGCGCCCGACCAGAGTTGTCAGCAACGCGTAGGCACTGGCGCGTGGGATTTGGAGGGCCTCGGCGATGTCGCGCAGGCTCAGGGGTTCGTCGCGTGTGCTGAGCAGTTCTAGGGCATCAACGGTGCGCTCTGCTGACTTGACCGGGCGCACCCCTGCCACTTTGTCGGGTGCGGACGTGCTGGTCATGGTTGGGACGTTAGCGGACGACATGCCGATAACCACGCAATCGCTCGTTGCCATCCAGGCGCCTTGTCACATCTGTAGACATAGTCTTAGATACTAGACATGAATGCGACTTCTCGTCCAACTCCCCAAGTCCTGGTTCTCGGCGCGGTGGCTGACAGTCAGTTGGAACGCCTCCGGCGGTCCTGCGCTGTGGACCAGGTCGCGCATGCAGATGTGCTACGTCCGGTGGGTCGGCGATTGCTGGAGCGGGCGGACGGCCTGCTGGTCACCGGTCAGTACCCGGTCGATGTTCGGCTGCTTGAGGCCGCTCCTCGGGTCAGGGTGGTATCGCTTCGGGCCGTGGGGCATGACAGCGTCGACCTACTCGAGTGCGCCCGCCGAGGGGTCCAGGTCTGCAACACGCCCGGAGTGCTGGATGCGGCGGTAGCGGAGCTGACGGTGCTTCTCATCTTGGCCCTCGCCAGACGGTTGCCTGAACATTTAATCAGCACCGCGGATGCCGTCCGGCCACAGGTGACGTTGGGCCGGGACATGGTCGGCCGGACGTTGGGGATCGTGGGTATGGGGCGGATCGGCAAGCGAGTCGCGCAAATAGCTGCTCAGGGTCTCGGCATGCACGTGCTCCACACGACCCGGCGGGAACCTGCCGAGGAGGGTTCCGGCTGGGTGTCGATGGATGAGCTGCTGGCCCGGGCGGACGTCATCTCGCTCCATCTGCCGCTGACTGACGCTACCCGGCACTTCGTGGGCGCGCGCGAGCTGAAACTGATGAAGCAGGGGGCCATCCTTGTCAACGCTTCTCGAGCGGGTCTGGTGGATACCGAGGCCCTTGCGGACTCGTTGAACCAGGCTCACCTCTACGGCGCCGCTTTGGATGTCACCGCGCAGGAGTGGATTCCGGTCGACCACCCGCTAAGGCGGGCGCCCAACGTGGTCCTCACTCCGCACCTTGGGAGTGCCACCGAGGAGACTCGCACCGCCATGGCAGAGATGGCGGTGTCGAACCTGCTTCTCGCGCTGCGCGGAGACCCGCCGCTGTCAGTGGTCAGCGCGTGACGGACACGGCGACCGACGTGGCGCCGATGGTGTCCCTTGCGGAACGGGCAACCCGCCGTCTAGTCTATACATGTAGTTGCGAGCTACACACATAGACAAACAGGAGGCGCTATGCATTGGGCCCCGGAGGACCTGCCACTCGCGATCAGCGGGCTGCTGGCCTTTCCCATCACTCCCTTCGACGCTGACGGCGAC
Source organism: Segeticoccus rhizosphaerae (assembly GCF_005222685.1). NCBI lineage: Bacteria > Bacillati > Actinomycetota > Actinomycetes > Micrococcales > Intrasporangiaceae > Segeticoccus > Segeticoccus rhizosphaerae. The sequence continues at coordinate 41,727 of NZ_SWMA01000031.1, read as the reverse complement.
CTCGAGACTGCTGCGCTGAGACGGCAGGTCGCGATGCTTCAGTCGTTCGGGGCGCAGGCGATCTTTCCCGCCTGCGGCACGGGCGAGATGCAGTCGCTGTCGGGTGATGAGTACATCCGCGTCATCCGAGCGTGCGTCGAAGAGGTGGACGGACGCATTCCGGTGGTTGCCGGGGTCGGCTTCGGACACAGCATCGCCAAGGAGATGCTCGCCGTGGCCAGCGACACCGGTGCGGACGGTGCGCTGGTCTTTCCGCCCTACTTGGACCCGGGGGCCTCCATGGCGAGGCGCGACTACTTCGCCTCCCTCGCGGACTCAACCGAACTGGGTCTACTCGTCTACCAGCGCGGCTCCATGGTGTTCACGCCGAGCGAGGTGACCGCGCTGTCCGAGGTGCCGAACATCGTCGGGATCAAGGACGGCACCGGCAGGGTGGATCTGCTGGTCCGTCAGATCGCCGCGGCGCCTGGCAAGAGCTTCGCCTTCTTCAACGGAGTACCCACGGCGGAGCTTGTGGCACCCGCTCTTCGGGCCATCGGAATCGACTCGTACAGTTCCGCCCTGTTGAACTTTGTCCCCGAGATCGCTCGAGCGTTCTATGACGCTTTGGCCGCTGGAGACACGGACTCGGTCGCGGATCTCATGGCGCGTGCTGTGGTGCCGTTCGTCCAGCTGAGGGACCGGGCACCCAGCTACGCGGTCTCCCTGGTCAAGGCGGGGGTGCGCTTGCGCGGACTGGACGTCGGCCCGGTACGGCCGCCCCTAGCGATGCCCACGGCCTCAGACCTCGACGATCTCGTGGGCTACATCAACGGCCTTGGTTTGGACACCCCCATTCACGGCAGCGCCAAGGGGGCGAGGTGATGAAGATCGTCGTGGACCGGGACGCCTGCATGGGGTATGCCAACTGCGTCATCGAGGCACCCGAGCTCTTCGACATCGACGAGGCAACCGACAAAGCCGTTGCGTTGATCGAGGAGCCGGACGAATCGTTCCGAGAGGCGGCCGAACGGGCCGCGCGCGTGTGCCCGGCGGTAGCGCTGCGGATCGAAGGCTGATCCGCGTGCCTGGCCGAAGAGTGCTGATCGTGGGCGCGTCGATAGCGGGCGTCTCGGTTGCCGAGTCACTGCGCCAGTTGGACCAGGACTGCGAAATTCTGCTGGCAGGCGAGGAAGCGTCCCTTCCCTACGATCGGCCCCCGCTGTCCAAGCAACTGCTCGCGAAACCATCGTTCGGAGCAAACGACTGCCAGTTGCGCTCCACTGAGTGGTTCGCCGAGCGTCGGGTCGCGGTCCAGGTGAACCGCAGAGCGGTCGCGCTGGAACCAGCGGCGAAACAGGTCACCTTCGCTGACGGTTCGGCCGAAGAGGCCGACCACGTTGTCATCACCACCGGCGCCAGACCCCGTCGACTGCAGGGATGGCAACCCTCGGAGCACATCGTCTACCTGAGAACGCTCAGGGACGGCGTGGCCTTGCGAAGGGCCCTGCGTGGCCGGCCGGGGCGCTTGGTCGTGATCGGCGCGGGCTTCGTAGGGCTGGAAGTGGCGTCCGCGGCCGCGAGCCTGGGCTGGTCGGTGACCGTCCTAGAGGCAACCGACGCGCCCCTGAGCCGTGTGCTGCCCCCGGCGGCCGCTGCGGTGTGTGTCGAGCCGCTGCACGCGCTCGGTGTGGAGTTCCGGTGCGGGACGCTCGCCACAGGACACGTACGCGACAGCGCGGGCATCCGCGTCCAGACCTCTGCCGGTGAGGAGCTGGCCGCCGACCTCGCCTTGGTTGGTGCAGGCGCTATCCCCAACACCGAGTGGGTCGAGCCATCAGCTCTCGAGGTGGACCGGGGGATCTTGTGCAGAACCTCGGGAGACACGAGCCACGAAGGCATCTGGTCCGCCGGTGATGTCGCTCGTTGGTGCAACAGCGTTACCGGGCGCAGCGACCGGATCGAGCACTGGCAGGCAGCCCGTGAACAGGGGCACGTGGTGGCCCGGCGCATCGCGGGTCAGCTCGCGCATTGGGACTCGCCCCCTTACTTCTGGTCTGACTTGGGCGACACCAAAATACAGTTCGTGGGCGCCGCGAGCGCCGACTGGGAATGCCAAGTGGTCCGAGACGGCCGGCGCGCGCTATGTCTGATGGGCGACGACCGGCTGCGAGCCGTCTTGACGGTTTCGCATCCCCGTTCGCTCGCGGCAGGCCGCCGGCTCCTGCAGGAGGCAGCCTCCTTCGAGGCGGCCAAGGCCTGGGCGGCCGCGTGAACAGCATCGTGGATCCCTTGACCGGAGTCCCACGGACCTTTAGCATTCATCTACATCACGAGACAGTGTCTCGATGCATAGACAGAGGAGAGAGCGATGGCTGAACTGAGTGGACCTCTGGGGAGGCGGCAGTTCCTTGGCATGGCGGCAGTAGGGCTTGGTGCGGCCAGCGTCGGGCTCCTGACTGCCTGCGGCAAGGATGCCCAGGCCGACGCGGCTGGGCAGACCTCGGCGGGACCGGCGATCCGAGCCGCCGGAAGCCCGAGCGGAAGCTCGGGGGTGATGCGGCAGGCGCTCAGGCTGGCGGCCGAGGAGCTCGGGACGGCGCAGGTCGAGATCGCCGATATGGCCCAAGGGACGGCCCTGTTGAGCATGCGCAAGGGGTCGGTGACCTGCGCGATGATGAGCTGGGTCAACTTCGCCCAGGCCAAGGACCAGGGTGCGGAGTGCGTGGCGATCGCGCCGGCCTGGGCGTCCCACGCGTCGATCATGGTGCCTGCGGGCTCGGACATCAAGACGCTGGACGACCTGCGCGGCGTACGGATGGGTTCGGCCGAACGCACCACGGGCGTCTACCAGGAGACGCGGGCCGTGCTGAGCGAGAACGGCCTGGACATCGAGAAGGACATCCACCTGACGCCCATGGGCGACTCGACCGTCATGCTCGCCCTGTACAAGAAGGGTGAGTTCGAGGCGGTCCTGGACAACGAGCCAATGACCTCCCAGATGCTGGCGGACGGCTCATCGCGCGAGATCCTCCAGATCGGCCGCCACCAGGCGGAGCAGAACAATGGCCGGTTCACGCCGGTCAACTCCTGGGGTGTTCGCAAGGACTGGCTGGAGAAACAGGACCAGCAGAAGATCCACGAGCTGTTCCTGCACGCCACGGAACTGGCCAAGACGTCTAAGAAGCCGTACGAGGCGGCGGCCGAGCAGATCGGTCTGGACGCCAAGGCCACCGAGTTGTTCCGCAAACGGTTCTCCAAGCTGGTCGTCCCGGAGTTCACCGACCAGAACCTCGAGGACGCTCAGAAGATGCTCGACCAGTCCCGTTCGCTCGGCATGGTCGAGGAGAAGTTCGCCGTGACCGACTTCGTCTTCAAGGCCTGACCGTGGCCGGCACTATTCACGTCGCCCCCCGGCGCCTTGTTGGCGACATCCGGCTGCAGGACCAACGAGGGCTGTACCGCATTGGGTTCCTACTTACCGGTCTGCTCATCTGGTGGATTGGGGCGACCTTCATCGCTCCCACCGTCATTCCCTCGGTGGAGGAGACGCTGAGCCGGGTGGGGGACCTGGTGACCGGCGGTGAGCTCTACGGCCAGCTGTGGGCGACCACGCAGCGGGTGCTCGCCGGGTTCGCCTGCGCGTATGTCGCCGGCCTCACCCTGGGCGTCGCCATGGGCCGATCCAAGCGCGTCGAGGCCTTCTTCGAGATGTTCATCGTCATTGGCACCTCCCAACCCGGCCTGTTCGTGGCGATGATCCTGCTGGTCGCCCTGGGCCTCAGCACGGGCACCGCGATCTTCACGCTCGCCTATCTTGCGACGCCGATCATCACCATCAGCATCTGGCAGGGCGCCAAGAACCTCGACACCGGCCTCAACGAGGTGGCCGACGTCTTCGGCTACAGCCGCGCGTCGCGTGTCCGGCACGTGATCCTGCCCCAGCTGATCGGCCCGGGCCTCGCCGGGTTGCGGCAGGGCCTGGGGATCACCTGGAAGTACGTCGTGATGATCGAGATGATCGGACTGAACGACGGAGTCGGCTACCAGGTGACCCGCGCCTTCCAGCTGTTCAACCTCACGGACGTCGTCGCGTGGACCCTCTGCTTCCTCGCCTTCGTCCTGCTCCTGGAGTACGGCGTCATCCGCTCCGCTGAACGGCGGCTGTTCCGGTGGCGTGACAAACCCACCGGGCGGGTGCGCTCGGTGAGCGATCCCACGCAGGCGAAGGAGCCCAACCATGTCTAGCCCAACCGTGGTGCTCGAAAAGGTCTGCAAGTCCTTCGAGCTGAAATCTGGCGGCAGCATCGACGTCCTCGACAACATCCACCTCACCGCTGAGAAGGGTTCGTTCGTCGCGGTCCTCGGACCGTCGGGATCCGGCAAGTCCACCCTCCTCGGCGTGCTTTCGGGCGTGCTCGCCAGCGACGCCGGCCTCGTGCAGGTACCGCCGGCGCACGAGATCGGCTACGTCTTCCAGACCGCCCGACTGCTGCCCTGGCGCACGGTCTCGGAGAACCTGGAGATCACCCGGGCGGCCCGCGAACGCGTGCGTGGGCGCCCCTACAGCCGAGACGCCGAGCATTACCTCGCCGCTGCCGGCCTGTCCCAGTACGCCGACTTCTACCCCTCGGCGATCTCCGGCGGCATGCAGCAGCGGACCGCCATCGCGCGGGCGCTGTCGACCGAGCCGACCATGCTGCTGATGGACGAGCCGTTCTCCGCCTTGGACGAGATGACCGCCCGAGTCCAACGAGCCTTCCTGCAGCGGACCTGGCTCGAGTACGGCTCCACCGTCATCTTCGTCACGCACAACGTCCTCGAGGCGATCACATTGGCAAGTTCCATCGTCGTGGTCTCGCCTCGGCCGGCCAGAGTTCTCGATCACATCGAGGTCGAGATTCCCCGGCCACGGTCGTTGTCAGATCCCAGGTTCGGCATCCTGCAGGACAAGATCCTCGACCTCCTGGGCGTCGCCGTCGGAGACCAAATGCTCTGACCACCACACCCAATCCCACCTAGGACAGGAATCGACATGCAGCACTCAGACATTCGATCTCTGGTCGACGTCGCCGGCGGCACCGCGAGCCGGCAGATCTTCGTGGACCAGGACCTCTACCGGCTCGAGCAGGAACGGGTCTTCGGGCGCAGCTGGCTGTTCCTGGGCCACGAGAGCCAGGTGCCCAATCCGGACGACTACTACGTCACCCGGATGGGCGAGGAGCAGGTGATCCTGACCCGGGACAAGCAAGGCGAGATCCACGGTCTGCTCAACACCTGCACGCACCGGGGCATGAAACTGTGCCGCTACGACCAGGGCAACACCGGCCTGTTCACCTGCCCCTACCACGCGTGGAGCTTCTCCACCGACGGCAACCTGGTGAGTACCCCCGGTGAGCTCTTCGGCGTCCCCGGCTACCGGGCTCGCTACCACGAGGAGCTAGACAAGTCCCAATGGGGACTGGTCCAAGTACCGCGCATCGTCAACTACCGAGGCACGATCTGGGGAAACTGGGACAAGGATGCTGCTGACTTTGCCGACTACCTGGGCGGGATGGGCATGTGGCTCGACTTCGCGCTCGACCACCGAGACGGTCGGGAGAACGGCGCGGTGGTCCTCGCCGGTGTCCAGAAGTGGCGCGTCCAGTGCAACTGGAAGTTCGCACCCACCAACTTCATCGGTGACGTGGCCCACGTCGTGAGCCACCGCTCCGTCGACATGGTCGGCATCGGCCCCAGCGGCAAGGGCCGACGCGACACCAAGACCGACGGTGCATCGGTCTTCGGCTGGCCGGACCTCGGCCATGGAGGCACGGGCTGGGACGCCGCCCTCGAGGAGGACTACACCCAGCCGGCAAGCTTCGCCAAGTATCCGATCGTCTCGGAGTACTTCGAGGAGGTCCGGGCCAAGCGTCGGGAACGCCGCAAGGGACAACTGCACTTCCAAGGCAAGGGAACAGTCTTCCCAAACATGTCCTTCCACGAGGAGCAGCCACGAACCATCATCATGGCCCACCCCAACGGACCCACCGAGACGGAGTTCTGGCGGTACTACCTGGTCGACCACGACGCCCCCGACGAAGTCAAGGACGTGCTGCGCCGCTACTTCATGAGCTACTCCGGGCCAGCAGGACTCACCGAGCAGGACGACCTCGAGAACTGGTCGGCCGCCACCGAGGCCAGCAGCGGCTGGGCCGCCCGACAGCACAACTACAACTACCAGATGGGGCTTGGCCACTCCGAGCCCTACCCATCCGTGCCCGGCTGCATTTGGGCCAGGCAGCTGTACTCCGAACAGAACCAGTTGATCTGGCTGAAGCGATGGGCCGAGTTCATGGAAGGGCGAACCTGGGATGAATTGATGCACCGCGTGGAGGTCCCCGATGACGTACCGTTCCCGATGGCGTCCGACGAAGAGGCCTCGGCATGAGCGCCTCGCCCGCCACCACGACTGGCGTCACCCTCCCGCCCGCCTTGGCGTTGCGCGTCGAGCTGGAGGACTTCTATGCACGAGAGGCCGACCTCCTAGACAACAGGGAGTACGAGGAGTGGCTGGACCTGCTCACCGAGGACGTGACCTACCGGGTTCCGATCACCCAGAACGTCCACTCGAGTGGCACCGAACGGGAGTTCTTCACGGAAGACCTGGACGTCTCCTGGATGGACGAGGGAAAGGAAACCCTCACCCAGCGGGTAGAGCAGTTCCGGACCGGAATCCACTGGGCTGAAGAACCCGTCTCCCGGACGAGCCATCTCTATACCAACCTGCGGGTCCTCGAGGTCGACGACGTGGACGAGCCACACCGCCTCGTGGTCAAGCTCGGCTTCCTCATGTATCGAAACCGACTGCGCGGCACCGAAGACTGCCTCGTTGGCAAGCGCGTCGACACGTTGGTCGGCCAGCGCTACCGCTGGCAGATCGCAACGCGAGCCGTTCACTTGGACCACTCCGTGCTGCTGGCGAACAACCTCACCACGTTCCTGTGAAGGAGCCGGAAATGTACGACGTCAACCTGCGCACCTTCAAGCCTGGCGACACACTGCAACTCGTGGATGGACGAGTGGTCGAGGTCGTGGAAAACCCCGGGGACGGCGCATGGCTGATCTGTCGTGAGACCGTCCCAGGCGCATCCCCTGACGCGGTCTTTCTGGCGGAGATCGCCGGCGAGACCGACTGACCCGCTCCACGACGGTGGCCGGCGCGCCCAGGCCGCGGAGGACTCCATCAACGACCCTACCTAGCGCACGTCCCGACGGTGGTGGCGCCGCGAGTCGGCCGACACGTCACCGTCACAGGACGATGAAAGGGCAGCACACGTGAATCCCAGCAGCATTGTCAGCATCGACCCGGCACTCGGGGAGGCCGTCGAGGACGTCACGGCACCCACCACGACCGACCAGGTCGCCGAGGTGTGCCAGGCAGCGGCCGCGGCCGCCGGTCCCTACGAGGCAGGAGGGCGCAAGCTGTGGTCTCGGGTGCTGCGTGCGATGGCCGAGGCGCTGGAGGCGCGGCGCCCGGAGATCGTGCTTCTAGGGCAACGGGAGACTGCGCTGCCTGCGGCACGCCTCGAGGGTGAGCTCAGCCGAACCGTCTTCCAGGCACGGCTGTTCGCTGACGTAGTCGACGATGGCGCCTTCCTCGAGGCCACCATCGACCACGCGGCTCAGACCCCCATGGGCCCGGGCCCTGATCTGCGCAGGATGTTGATTCCGATCGGCCCTGTGGCGGTCTTCGGTGCCAGCAATTTTCCGCTGGCGTTCTCGGTACCAGGCGGTGACACGGTTTCTGCCCTAGCGGTTGGGTGCCCGGTCGTGCTCAAGGGACACGAGTCTCATCCGGCGCTCTCGGTTCTCGCCTTCGAGACGCTGCGCGAGGCTGCACGGAAGGCAGGCGCCCCCGAAAACCTCCTCGGCTTGGTTTTCGGCAGACAGGCCGGCATCGAACTGGTTATGCACCCCTCGATTCAGGCGGTCGGTTTCACCGGCTCCCTGTCCGGCGGCCGTGCCTTGACGGAGGCGATCGCGCTCCGCCCCGATCCGATACCGTTCTTCGGCGAGCTCGCCAGCCTGAATCCTGTCGTGGTCACGGCCGGGGCGGCCTCTGCCCGTGGGAACGAGTTGGCGCGGGACCTGGTGAGTTCCGTGACTGGCTCGGCGGGGCAGCTTTGTACCAAACCAGGGCTGGTACTCATACCGACCGGCCCAGTTGGCGACGTCCTCGTCGAGGAAGCTGCACGGCTTGTGACCGACACCGGGCCATCCGTGCTTCTGAACGCGCGGGTACGCGATGCCTATGCCGACGCCACTGGCTCGTTCGAGCGCGCGCCCGGCATGCGTGTCATAGCCGAAGGGAGCCCGCCCGAAGGAGCCGGCTATGCGGTGACCGCCCGCCTGCTGGAGACCGACGCTTCCCAGCTCCTAGGTGTCAAGCTCGACGAGTGCTTCGGTCCCACGACCGTGATCCTCAGGTACGAGCCGGAGCAGGTGGGACGCGTCATCGACCAGCTGCCTGGCTCCCTCACCGCCACGATCCACGCCGAAGTGGACGAACGAGAGCTGGTGGCCGAACTGACGACACGGCTGCGAGGGAAAGCCGGTCGCCTGCTCTACGCGGGCTTTCCGACCGGAGTCTTGGTCTCGTGGGCCCAGCACCACGGCGGACCATGGCCGGCCACCAACAGCCAACACACCTCCGTGGGAGCAACAGCAGTCCGGCGATTCCAGCGACCCATGGCCTGGCAGTCGGCGCCATCGTGGGTCCTCCCAGAGGAACTGCTCGATGGCACCACGAATATCCCGCGAAGAGTCGACGGCACGCTCGACTTGCCCTCCTAAGCCTCGATCCGTGGAGGTGCCGCGCGGTTGACCTCGAGCGGCCTTCGATGACCGCTCGGCACCGGTAGGCGGCCCGTGGGCAGGGCTGTGCCGCTGGTCTGCCCAGCTTTTCCACGAGAGGGTCTCGGGTCGTGGCGTTATGGCGAGGGGACAGGTGCTCAGACAGTGAGCGGAGGAGCGAGCCCGGGGTTGAACACGCCACGCCAGATGGCCAGCCAGGCCTTCGCCCAGGGCCAGTGCTCGGGTAGGTGCAGCACGCGCCGTCGTTGCGGGCGGGCGATCCGAGCGGGGACGTTGACGATTTGGCGCCGGAGCGTCGCGCCGCGCGCGACCCTCAGCTGCCGGCCACTGAGGGTCGCGGCGGCGCGTAGCAGGTTGTGGGTCATCCCGGCGCAGAGCGCCCACGCGTGGTTGGCGGCGAACCGGCTGGAGGGCAGGTGCGCCAGGGGGCCATCGATCAGGTCGGCGAAGACGGTCTCGATGATCGCGTGCCGGCGGTGGGTGATGTCGGCCTCGGCGACCGGCAGGTCGGTGTTGGTGAAGAACGGGTGGTAGCGCCAGACCGGGAACAGCTCGTCGAGCTTGGCCTGGTCGCGGACCCGGCGCACGACCAGCCGCGCGGTGACCGGGGTGTCGGTCGAGGCGAACGCGGTGAAGGAGGTCTCGGCGACTTCCGCATCGCTGATCAACGTGCCGGTGTCGGGGTCGGTGACCGCGCCGGGGTAGCGCACCGGGGTCCAGGCGTCATCGGCGATAGCCTCGATCGCGCGGGACACGGCGGCGTTCTTGGTCAGCACCACGGAGAATTGCACGCCCTCGCGCAGGCAGGCGGTCACGACCGCGCTGGTGCCGTACGCCGAGTCGCCGCGGACCAGGATCGTGCCGGCGGCGCCGGCCGCGCGGGCGGTCCTGATCGCTTCGGTGACCATCGATCCGGCGGCCCGCCCGGAGCCGGCCTTGCCGGCCCGCAACCGGATCCCGGCGAGCACCGGTGCGGCGGTGTCGGTGCTGATCGTGGTGGCCAGCGGGGACAGGCCCTTACGCAGCACCTGCTTGCCGGCGATCTTGGTGTGCCCGAAGCTGGCGCCCTAATGAGAGTTACCGGCTCGGCCCGTTGAGGCAGACTCGGTGACAGGTAGCTGCCAGTTGGTGAGCACTCGTGCGCCCAGGATCTCTTCCGAGTCCTACAAGCAGATCGTGCCCCTGCCGGTGGTTGGAAGAGTTGACCGCTGATGGGATGTCGTGCCTGCTCGCCCGAGCGTGAGCACTTGTTCATTAGGGTGCCGGCGCCTTCCACGAGCTGCCTGACGTTGTTGATGATGGATCGAGAGTCGGAGGTGCGGGAGTGCTGTTCATAGGAGATGACTGGGCCGAGGACCATCACGACATCGAGTTGCAGGATCAGTCGGGTCAGTCTCTGGTTCGGACGCGACTCGCTGAGGGCCTGGCTGGTATGGCTCAGCTGCATGAGCTGATCGGCAAACACATCGGTGACCAGGCGGCCGACCATGTGGCGATCGGGATCGAGACCGACCGCGGCCCATGGGTGGTCGCGCTGGTCGCGGCTGGATACCGCGTCTTCGCGGTCAACCCGTTGCAGGCGGCACGCTACCGGGAACGGCAGAGCGTGTCGGGTGCCAAGAGCGATGCCGCGGACGCGCACATGCTTGCCGACATGGTGCGTACCGACTCGCATCAGTTGCGTCAGGTCGCGGGTGACAGTGATCAGGCTGAGGCGGTCAAGGTCGTGGCACGGGCCCATAAGACGTTGATCTGGGAGAGGACCCGCCACGTGCAGCGAGTGCGTAACGCGCTACGGGAGTTCTTCCCAGCTGCACTGACCGCCTTCGAGGATCTCGCTGCTGCGGATGCGCTTGAGCTGCTCGCCAAGGCACCCGATCCGGACGCGGCAGCGCGCCTGACGATCACGCAGATCACCGCCGCGCTCAAGCGCGCCCGCCGACACCACGCCGGTGAGAAGGCCAAGGCGATCCAAGCGGCGCTCCGTACCCAGCAGTTGCGGCAGCCGGCTGCCGTGACAGCCGCGTACGCGGCTACAGTTCGAGCTCAGGTAGCCGTGATCGGCACGCTCAACGCACAGATCACGACGATGTCCTCGCAGGTCGACGCCCATTTTGGGCAGCACCCGGACGTTGAGATCTATCTCAGCCAGCCGGGGATGGGTCCGGTCATCGGTGCCCGGGTGCTGGCCGAGTTCGGGGATGACCAAAGCCGTTACGCCGACGCACGAGCACGCAAGAACTACGCCGGCACCAGCCCTATCACCCGGGCCTCGGGCAGGAAGAAGACCGTCCTGGCGCGCTACGTGCACAACAACCGCCTCATCGACGCACTCGGGCAGCAAGCCTTCAGCGCCCTGACCGGCTCACCTGGGGCGCGGGCCTATTACGACGGTCTTCGCGCTCGAGGGACCGGCCATCGCGCTGCTCTTCGACAACTGGCCAATCGACTCGTCGGCATCCTGCATGGCTGCCTCAAGACCGGCACCCGGTACGACGAGACGACTGCGTGGTCGCACCGCGACGAACCAGCCGCCGCAGCTTGACAGGTTTCGCCATGGGATGTCTGCTTGGTCTTGCCGTACACCGGCCGCAGCAGCGAGTCGATGTCGATGTACGCCTGCTCCTCGATCCCGGCCAACACGCTCGTGCGCTTGGCCAGCGCGATCAGGTGCGCCCGCGCGACCGCGGCGAGCTGGCTGGCGTGCCCGTGCGTGAACTCCCGCAGGAACTGCCCGAGCGTGGCCGGCGCGTACACCTCGCCGAAGAGCCGCTTCATCCCGCCGGAGCGGACCACCTGCAGGTCATCGATGCTGTCCGCGCCGGCGGCCATCCCGGCGATGATCGTGCTGATCTTCCCGGCCGGGTTGACCCCGGCCGAGGCGACCCCCACCGAGTCGAGCCGGACCTTCTCCTCCAGCAGCTCGGACAGGCCGGTCTGCTCGGCCAAGCCCATCACTGGGGCCAGCCCCGCGCACGACACGAGGTTCTCGTCATCGAAGACCGGTGTCGCCGTGGACCACGCGTGCGGTAGTTTCACTTTCAGTGCCTTCTGGGTTTCTGGAGCAACGGGACGTCAGCACTCCCGATCCTCCTGTCCCAGAAGGCACTTCCACACCCGCCACGCCGCACTCACCAAATCGGCTCACCATCGGTCCACGGATCGAGGCTAAGGCACTCGGCCTGGACCTCTCCAACCGCCGATCGCACGACTCTTCCGCCCGCAGCTTGGGCAGTTTGGAGGCATAGTGCAGTGTGGGTGGCGACCATCGAGCGCCATCTTCGCGTGCTTCAGCGACCAGCCCGAAAAGTCTCCCCCCTCGGGCGCGCCCATGGTTCCCTGCGGCGTTCCTGACCTGCCTATCGGTGCGCCGCTGATCAAGCTCGCCCAGCGAGATGGCTCCAAGGAGCGGACGGCACGGGCACGATCAAGCCTGGCGGGCGCGTGAGGTCGCCTCGGAGGCAGAAATTGCGATTGAGCACAACGGCAGCAGCAGCGATCCCAACGTTGCGCCTCGGGCTTCCGGCGTGGCCGCCGTGACAGCGTAGCTCGATCGGCGCATGCGAACGGTTGCTGCTGGGCCGACGAGTGCCATCGCGACATGTACGTAGAGGTGCTGCGAAGGACAACGTCCCCCTGGCAGTCATTCGCTCGCGTCCAAGCCGTCGATAGTCCGCCTGGATTCCGGTCTCGAGAGTGCTTCCTCTATCAGTCATCCCATCCTTAGTGTCTCGCCGGTGGAGTTTGATTCCGTACGCCCAACTCAGCACCACGTGAGCGCTTTCGTCTGGTCGCGCCGCAGCGAACGCTGCGAGTCGCAACGGTCACCGTTTGTTCCTCTCCGCGAGGCGCTGCTTCAGGTTGCGAAGGCGTGAGCCGCCTGGGAGAGCTGTTGTTTGGTGGGGCCTGATCCGATCGTCCGCAGCCGGCGAGAGCGATCCGTCGCTCAATATGCGGCGCGTTCCGGTGGAACCGCTGCCTCGGGGACATCAGTCGGTGCTTTGCCGCTGCCCGATGATGGAGATCGCGGATAGACTGCCGTGCTAGGTCCAGCGTGTTCATCATCTCGCAGACGGACCGGTTGCGTATGGAGGTGTGAGGATGGCTGAGGCTAAGGGCGGCAGCGTTCCTGAGTCAGTGGTTGGCGCCGCTAGGGAGCACCTAGCGGCCAATGTCCGGGCGGCTCGGCTGGCCCGGGGGATGAGCATGCGGGAGCTTGCCCTGGTGAGTGGGTTGAGCAAGGCGTTGATCTCCCAGGTTGAACGCTGTGTGGCGAATCCGTCGTTGGATGTGATCGGGAAGCTTGCGGATGGCCTGGATGTCCGCTTCGCGGCGTTGCTGCGTAGCCCTGTTGCGGGTCCTCAGGTGGTGCGCCGTGGTGAGGGCCCGACGATGCGAAGTGGGCGGGTGTCGATCCGGACGCTGTTCACGTCGACCGACCGTTCCTGGTCGGAGATGGCAGAGGCGTCGATGCCCGCTCGGAGCAAGTCGTCCGAGGCGACGCATCGAGAGGGTTCGGTGGAGTTTGCTTACGTGGTTGCTGGTTCGGTTCGCGTAAGCACGAGCGTTTGGGACGTGGATCTCGCAGCGGGCGATGCGATCCATTTTGACGGGGCAGCGGATCACCAGTATGTGGCTGGAGACGATGGCGCGACGTTACTGACCTCGGTGTCGGAGCCGGAGCTATGAGCACTAGCCCGGGTCAGACGTGCAGGACGACCATGGAGCGGTAGGGCGGGTCGCCGAATTGTGCCAAGCGTTCCAGCGCCTCGGGGCGGATCGGAAGGTTGTAGCCGTCGAGCCAGGACTCTCCGAGGTGGGAGTCGGTCCAGGGGTCGTGGGCGATGAATGCGCCGTCGTGGTAGGCGTGGACGAGGATCCAGTGGGGGCAGCTTTCGGTGTGCATCTGGTCTTCGTCGATCAGGACGATTGCCGCCTTGCCCGAGTCGACGATCGTTCGTAGCTCGTCGATGGCGAACCAGGCGGTCACGTGGTGGCCGGCGTTCTTGGCGGCTGCGCGCAGGTCTTGTTGGACGAAGGCCTTGAGGTCGCGGTCGGCATCGGTGCTGACGTCCTCGGTGAGGATGGTGTCTTCGGTGCTGAGCCAGACGTCGGCGTAGGCTTGTTGGTGGTGGGCGGCTACGGCCAGGCCGTAGGGGTCGCAGCCGCCGTGGCCGCCGACGCTGGTGGCCTGCCTCCACATGTCGATCTCGAGCTGCCGGCTGGGTGAGTCGATGAGGCCTTGTCCTGCCAGGCCCATGGATAGGGCCGCCGGGCCGCAGGTGAATTCGGTGGTTTGTCGGACATATGGGAAGGGGCGAAGGTTCGGTTCGGTGCGCCATCTGACTTGGCCGGTGGGGACGTGGTCGCTGGCCGACGGCAACGGGGTGGCCATCTGGGGGGTGTGCCATGGCGTGTAGCCGGCCGCCTGGTCGCTGGCGGCTGTGGGGTCGCTGGGGTGGTACTGGATCTTGACGGAGACCAGGCCGCGCTTCCAGGCTCGTTCCTCGATAGCGCCCACGAGTTGTCGGCGCAGGTGTTCTGCTGCCTCGGGGCCCGATTCGGGGTGAGTCCAGGTGGCACCGATCTTGAGGTAGGCCGTCAGCGGGCGCGAGGACGTGAAGGCCGCCGCGCGTAGCGTGTCGTCCTGCCAGGCCAGCACCACGGTCCGGTCCTGGACCCCGGCGGGGCTGCCCCAGGTCCGGGCGAGTTCGTCGGGCACGCCCGCCTTGGCTAGCGCCGCGGCGCTGTTGGCGTCGATGTGGCGTTCCTCGATGCGGTTCACTGTTCTTGCCCCTTCTTGGTGGTTCATACCGGCACGCTCTTGAGCAGCCGCTGGGTGTACGGGTCTTGGGGCTGGCCCAGGACCTCGGCGGTTGAGCCTTGCTCGACGACACGGCCGTCGAGCATCACGTAGATGCGGTCTGCGACCTGTCGGACGACGGCAAGGTCGTGCGAGATGAAGATCATCGACAGGCCGAACTCCCCACGCAGCTCGGCCAGCAGGTTCAGGATCTGTGCTTGTGCGGACACGTCGAGCGCCGAGACCGGTTCGTCGCAGATGAGAATCTCGGGCTTGGGTGCCAGGGCTCTGGCGATGGCGACGCGCTGCTGCTCGCCCCCGGACAGGGCTCGGGGTCGGCGGCGGGCGTACCCGGCGGGCAGCCCGACCTGGGTCAGCAGGTCCTGCGGCGTGTCGGTGGGGGCGTCACCGGCGCGAAGGGCATCTCGAAGTGAGGTCGCGATCTTGAGACCCGGGTTGAGCGCGGAGCTGGGGTCCTGGAAGACGATCTGGATGCCGCCCGCGCGGCCCGTGCGTGGGCGTCCCCGGAACTGGAGTGTTCCCGAGTCCGCCCGTTCGAGTCCGACCAGGATCCGGGACAGTGTGGTCTTGCCCGAACCTGACTCCCCGACGACTCCGATGCACTCCCCCCGCCGCAGCTCGAGGTCGACTCCGCTCAAGGCGGTGTGTCTGCCGAAGGACTTGGTCAGTCCCTTGGTGACTAGCAGGGTGTCGTCCGCGTGGGTCGCGCTGCCTGCCGGGCTAGGTTGGTCAGGGCGGGACGGGTCGACCTCTGGGGTCGGCAGCGCTAGGCCAGGGCGGATGCAGGCCGCTGCGTGTCCGAGTCCGGTTTCCGCCAGGGTGGGCACCGCCTCGGTGCATGCGTCGACCACCAGGGAGCAGCGGTCCGCGAACGCGCAGGCGTTGCCCACGTCGGCCAGTCGGGGCACCGATCCCTCGATGACGGGCATCCGGGCGAGCCGGGTATGTAGCGGTGGTTCGCACTCGCGAAGGCCGAGGGTGTAGGGGTGTTGAGGGGCGTGGAACACGGCCGTGGCGGAGCCGCGTTCGACGATACGGCCGGCATACATGACCACGATCTGCTCGGCGCGGGCTCGGGCGACGGCCAGGTCGTGGGTCACCAGGAGCAGGCCCATCTCGCGGTCGCGTTGCAGTCCGGCGATCAGGTCGAGCACTTCGGCTTGGGTGGTGACATCCAGTGCGGTGGTTGGCTCGTCGGCGATCAGCACGGCCGGGTCGGTGATGAGCGCCGCGGCCAGGGCGACGCGCTGCCGCATTCCTCCGGACAGCTCGAACGGGTACTGCCGGGCGACCCGCTGGGGCAGCCCGACCTCGTCCAGCGCCTGGGCGACCAGTTCACGCCGGCGACTTCTGGACTGCCCCCGCAGGGGCATCGCGATCTGGATGCCGCACTGGTGGCGGGCGCTCAGGCTGGTGAACGGGTCCTGTGGCACCAGCCCGATCTGACGGCCGCGGATGGTGCGCCAGGCCGGGTGGGTGGGGTCGAGGTCCACGCGGTGGCCCTCGAGGTCCAGGATGCCGCTGGCCGACAGGCCGGCCGGCAGCAGGCCGAGCAGCGCCCGGCCGGTGAGGGTCTTGCCGCTGCCTGACTCGCCCACGACGGCGAGGGTCTGGCCGCGCCGGATGTCGAGACTGACCCCGGTGACGATCGGCCCCTTGGGGCCGGTGACGTTCAGGTCGCTGACCGCGAGCACGACATTGGTCATCGGGCGGCCACCCTTGCCTGAAGCCTCTCGAACAGCCAGTCGCCCACGATGTTGACCGCGGTCGCGGTCAAGATGATGGCGATTCCGGGTGCCAGGACGGCGGTGGGCACGCTGCCGAGGATGTTGCGGCCGTCGGCCAGCTGCCGCCCCCAGTCTGGGGCGCCCGGTCCGACGCCCAGTCCCAGGTAGGACAGGGAGGACATGGCGACCAGCGCGAAGACGATGTTGAGCATGAAGTTGGTGATGATGATCGGGACCACGTTGGGCACGATCTGGCCGAACATGATCCTGCGGCGTCGCATCCCCAGCACCGAACACGCCTCGATGTAGGGCATGGCCCGCTGTTCCATGACGCTGCCTCGGATGAGGCGGATGTCCGAGGGTGAGAAGAGGACGATGAGCAGGGCGACCGTGACCCAGTAGCCGCCGCCGACGATGCCGGCGACGACGATGGCCAGCAGCACGGCCGGGAGGGCGAGGATCAGGTCGGCGTACCGGGCGAGGAGGGCGTCGATGAGGCCGCCGTGGTACCCGGCGATGGTGCCCAGCAGGATGCCGAAGGCCATGGATCCTGCGGCGATGACGATGGGCCCGACGATGGCCGAGCGGGTGCCCGCGATGGTCAGCGCCAGGATGTCGCGTCCAAGGTCGTCGGTCCCCAGCAGGTGATGGGGGGTGCCGGCGGGGGTTCGGCCCAACAGGATGTCCTGAGTGGTGGCGCCCGGGACGATCCATTGGGAGCCCACCACGCATGCGGCGACCAGCGCCAGGACCAGTACGGAGACCACGATGCTGACCGGCAGGGCGGTTCGTCGGCGCGGCTGCTGCGTCTGGGTTGTCGGGAGTGCGGGCAACGGGGACTGGGTCATCGGCTCACCAACTGGGTGCGAAGTCGGGGGTCGAACAGCAGGTAGGTCAGGTCGACCAGCAGGGCGGTGACCGCGATGACCGCGGCGACCAGCAGGGTGAGGGCCTGGACGGTGGGGATGTCCTTGAACAGCACGGAGTCCTCCAGAAGGGATCCCAGCCCGGGGAGCGAGAAGGTGGCCTCGACCAGGATGGTGCTGCCGAACAGGTAGGCGACCGCGAGCCCGAGGCTGGTCAGCACGGGGATCGCCGCGTTGCGCATGGCCAGGGCCAGGGTCTGGCGCGCGGCCAGTCCGCGCGCGCGAGCGAACACCACATAGTCCTGCTCGAGTTCGTGGATGACCGCAGCGCGGGTGATCTTGACGATGAACGCGCCCAGCCCCAGGGCAAGGGTCAGGGAGGGCAGTGCGAGGTGCCACAGGCGATCGAAGGTGCCGACACCGGTGCCGTAGACGGGGAACCATCCCAGTGCCTGGGCGAAGACGTACAGCAGGAGCAGCCCCAGCGCGAAGGCGGGTGCGCTGATGAACACGACCGAGCTGCCGACTACGGCGCGGTCCAGGACCTGGTTGCGCCGGACCGCGGCCCACACTCCGGCTGGGATGCCACCGACCATGGCCAGGACGAACGAGATGACGACCATCTCGATGGTCAGGCCCAACCGGCTGGTGATCATGTGGGCGACCGGGTCCTGGGTGCGCACGGAGATGCCAAAGTCCCCGTGCATGGCGTTGGTCAGCCAGGTCCAGTACTGCAGGGGCAGCGGGTCCTCCAGGTGGTATTGGGCCCGCACTTCCGCGAGGGTCTGCGGGGTGACCTGCCGGGTGCCCAGCAGGTTTCTGGCGATGTCTCCAGGCTCCAGGTAGAGCAGGCAGAACACCAGGAACGAGATGACCACCAGCAGCAGCAGCGTCCCGGAGAGTCTGCGCGTCATGAACAGGGCGACGCCTCGTACCGGCGTGCGGTGACCGGTCATGTCGCGCTGTAGAGGCTGTCCGACCAGGGGGACAGGAGGGTGAAGGAGGTGTAGTTCCGCACCCCGATGCTGCGTGCGAAGGCGGTCGATGACTGGCCCCACCACAAGGACAGGTAGGGCAGGTCTGCGCCGGCCACGACTTGGGCCTGGATGACCTGATCGGCCCGCTGGTGAGGGTCCAGCTCGCCCTTGGCCTGGTCCAACAGCCCGCTCACCTTGGGATTGCTGTACTTGACGGGGTTCGGCGGGTTGCTGTTGAGCAGGTAGTCGGCCAGTTCCGCCGGGTCCCCCGTGGTGGAGAAGTACCACATGTAGCGCACCGGCGCCTTCGCGTCGTTCAGGGCGCTGAGCCACTGTTCGATGCTCTGCTCCTTGACGTTCATGGTGATCCCGATCGACTTGAGATTCTGCGCCAGGCTGAGCGCGGCCTTGCCCAGCTGTGGGCCGGTGTTGGGGTAGGTCAGGTCGAACGAGAAGCCGTTCGGGACCGAGGACTGGGCAAGTTCCTGCTTGGCCTTGTCCATGTCGAAGTCGTACTGCGGTACGGCGGCCAGCTTCTTGGTCGCCTCGGTCGGCGTGTAGACCCCGCCGAACTGCTCCGGTGTGGACATGGCCGTGGCCACCTGCCCGAGTCCGTGGAGCAGCTTGTCCACGATGGCCTGTCGATCGATCGAGTGGGCGACGGCCTTGCGGACGTGGATGTCGTTGAACGGCGGCAGCGTGTAGTTGAACATCAGCCCCGCCCAGGAGCGGTCCGGCACAGAAATGACCTGGGTGTCCGCCAGACCTTTCCACTCATCGACCTGATCCAGTGGCACGTTCAGCGCCACGTCGATGTCCCCGGATTTGCGGGCCAACAGCCGCGCGTTCTCGTCGGAGATGAACTGCAGGGTGAACTTCTTCACCTTGGGTGGGCCGTCCCACCACGTGTCGGTGCGCTCGAAGACGGCCTGGGAGTCGGGGGAGAACGAGGTGACCTTGTACGGACCAGAGCCGATCAGCATGGCGCTGGAGGTGCCGATCCGCCCGTGGTGCTTCTTCCAGAACGCTTCTGGCGCCACCCAAAGGGCGTCGGCCACCGTCGGCACCCAGTCGAACGACACGTTGGGAGCCGAGAGGCGGAAAGTGATCTCCCACGGGCCCGTCTGCCTCACCGAAGAGACCGCACCCCAGTAGCTGGCAGAGCTGGGCGAGACCTTGGCGTCACGGGCCATCTTGATCGAGTAGAGGATGTCGCTGACTTTGACCGGTGACCCGTCGGTGAACTTCGCGTCTTTCCGAATGGAGAACACGTACGTCTTGGGGTCCTTGGCTGTCCACTTGCGGGCCAGCGCGGGCTGCAGCTTGCCGGCCGAGTCCACCGACAGCAGCCCCTCCATGGTCAAAGCGGCCACGTAATAGTTGAGAATTCCGGACTCCACGCCTGGGTAGAGGTTCGACAGCGACCCCGGCAGGCCCACCGTGACCTCGTCGAGCACCGCCCCAGTGTCCTTACCCTGGGAAGCCGAAGGGGTGCTGGTTGCGCCAGACGTGGGCTCTTGACCGCCGCCACAAGCGTTGAGTAGGGCGGTCATCGCGACGAGGGTGGACCCTCCGGCCGCGCCCTGCAGAAGCGTCCGTCTGCTCATCGGTCGCCCAAAGGCATCAGACAGTGACATGTTCGGCCTCGATTCGATGTCTACTCATGATGGTCAAGTGTCTAGTCAAACTACCCACCACTCTGGATCCGGGCAAGGCCTTCCGGATATTGGTCTCCGCGAGACTCAGCGCGATCGTTCACCAGCTAGTGCAGGTAAGTCCCAATGCCGAGGGCGATGCTCGCCGGCAGGAAGACAAGCCGGTACTGCGCGTTCGCCGATCCAGCACTGGAAGAAGCCACGGGTCACGGTGGGGCCCGATGCAAGCACGGGCATAGTGCTGACGAGGGAAGCCCGCGCAACGGCTAGACAGTTGGCCCGGAGAAGCTGTGGCCCCGCGAAGTCGCGCGCCTGGATGCCTTGTCCTGAACAGCGTCCACATTGACCAGCAGGTGGACCCCCACTTGTGGGATTGACGACGGTCCGAGAACGTGGTCGTTGTCAACTGTTGACACTCTGAGCGAAGGCTCGACAGGAGGACTTGGCGCATGACCCAGCCGTTTCACCGCCTCTTCAGCCCCATCCGGATAGGAAGCCGCAGCGTCAAGAATCGCATTGCAGTCACCGCACACAACCTCAACTGGGACGACAATGGCCGGCTCAACCAGGAGTACGTCGACTATCTGATTCGCCGCGCCGAGGGGGGCGCTGGAATCGTGATGTGCTTCGGCGCGGCCAATGTTGATGCAGCGGCCGGGTCCATCCCCGGCAGGGTCAGTCTCTGGGATCCAGAGAACGAGCCGTTGCTGACCGAGTTGGCCAACGGAATCAAGGCTCATGGCGCGCTGGCGATCTCCCAGGTCAACCACGTGGGCAGGAGGGGCACCTCGGCATCCACTGAGCGACCACTGTTGGCGCCCTCCGAGGACCCCGAGCCAACTCATCGTGAAACGCCGCACGAGCTGGAGCCGGACGAGATCACCCGGATCATCGATTCCTTCGCGGATGCCGCGAAGCGGTTGGCTCGGTGCGGCTGGGACGGCGTCGAAATCACCTCCTTCGGTGGGCAGCTGATCGAGCAGTTCTGGAGCCCCACGATCAACACCCGGCCGGACGCCTATGGCCAGTCCTTTGAGGGCCGGATGCGCTTCGGTGTCGAGGTGGTTCGCGCGGTGCGCGCTGCCCTGCCCAGGGACGCGGTCGTCGCCTTCCGGATGACCGGCGATGCACTGTCGGACGAGCTCGGACTCGCTGCCCCGGACCTCTTGCGGATCGCTGAGCACCATGACTCGCTGGGAATGATCGACGTGTTCAACATCAGTGGCGGGACGGGTGCGACCCTGAAGAGTCAAGCGGCCGTCGTGCCGCCGGCGACCTTCGCTCCTGGTTGCTATCTCCCGCTGGCCAAGGCCATGAAGGAGCGATTGAGCGTCCCGGTCCTGAGCGCAGGCCGGATCCTTGTCCCGGCTCAGGCGGAGGACGCCCTGCGTGATGGCGACTGCGACTTGGTCGCCATGACCCGGGCCACGATCGCCGACCCGGATCTGCCAAGGCTCGCCCGAGCCGGTGAAGTGGACCGGATCCGACCGTGCATCTCGATCAACGATGCCTGCATCGGCAGGAGCTACCAGGGCAGGCGGGTGCTGTGTGCCGTCAACGCAGCGGTTGGGCATCCCGCCCTCGCGGCAGCCGAGGAGGGTGATGGGCCGAACCAACGGCGAGTCCTGGTCGTCGGCGGGGGTCCGGCAGGCTTGGAGGCGGCCCGAGTGGCATCACTCCGGGGCCACGCGGTGACCGTGCTGGAGGCCGCGGACCGATTGGGCGGCCAGATCGCGGTGGCTGCCCTAGCAGAGGACCGCCCGCGGCTAGGCGAACATGTCGCTTGGCTGACGCGGCAGATCAAGCGGCAGGGAGTCGAGGTGCGCCTGGACACCAGGGTGGACTCTGAGTCGCTCCAGTCGCTCCAGCCTGATCACGTGATCATCGCAACCGGGGCCTCCAGCGTCGTACCGGATCTCTGCGACACGGCGGGTGTCGTGGTCAGCACCGACGTGCAGGTGTTGCGGGGGGAGGTGCCGGTCGAGCCGGGGAGCAGGGTGGTGGTCTATGACCGTGAGGGCGGGATCCGCGGCGGCTCGATCTCGCTAGCGGTCGCGCGGAAGGGCGCGCACGTGACGCTGGCCACGCCGTTGCAGGCTCCCTGCCAGGACCTGGATCCCACACAGCTGCCGTTCATCAGGACCCAGCAGGAGCTCCTGGGGGTCGAGATGCTCACGGACGTCCGGCTGTTAGGCCTCGATCGCCAGAGAGCGACCTTTTCGAACGTGTGGTCCGACGCCGAGACGACCCTGTCCGCCGACCACGTGGTCTTCGTCGGCTTTTATCGAGCCAACAGCGACCTGGCCCGTCGGCTGCGGCACCGCGCTTCGGTCGCGCAGGTGCAGGCCATCGGTGACTGCGTGGCGCCGAGAACGCTGCGCGACGCCGTCAGGGAGGGCGCGATGGCGGGGGCAAGCCTGTGATGTCGCACCGCGAGACCTCGTCACCACCCTCCTTCGGCCCAGAGGAACGCTCCCGGTTCGATGCGTTGAGCTTCGACTGCTATGGGACGCTGATCGACTGGGAGCTGGGCATCGGCCGCGTCCTGGCCGCGTGGGCGGACGCTGTTGATCTGTCGCTCACAGTTGAGGAGCTGTTGACCCTTTATGCCACGCAGGAGGCGCGGGCCGAGCGCGAACAACCCCGGGCCCTCTATCCCGATATCCTCGCCCGGAGCTTCAGGGCGATGGGGCAGTCCCTTGAGGTCGAGGTCGCGGACAGCTGGGCGGAGCGACTCGGCGACTCCGTCGGCGACTGGCCGGCCTTTCCCGATTCACGTCAGGCACTGGAGCGATTGCGCACGAGGTACCAGCTCGTCGTACTCTCCAACGTCGACCGGGCCAGCCTGGCCCGCAGCCTCGTGCACCTGGGCGTGGAATTCGAGGGCCTGATCACGGCGGAGGACGTCGGGAGCTACAAGCCGAATCCAGCCAACTTCGACCGGCTCCAGGCCTTTGCGCGGTCGCGTGGCATCCACGAGGGGAGACTCCTGCACGTCGCGCAGAGCCTCTTCCACGACCACGTCCCCGCTCACCGCGCCGGATTGCCCTCCGTCTGGATCAATCGCCGCCATGGCCGGGCAGGGTGGGGCGCCACACCACCCCCAAGCCAGCACGTCACGGTGGACTGGATCTTCCCCGACCTGAGCTCCTTCGCCGATGCCGCAGTCGGAGACACCGACCAAAGCATGTGAGGCCCAGTGGATTCGGCGTGTCAGAGCTGCAGGGACTTGACCTGCAGGAACTCCTCCAGGCCGTAGCGTCCGGACTCGCGTCCGAGGCCCGACCGCTTGTAGCCGCCGAACGGCGCCAGGAAGTTGTAGGCGCCTCCATTCACGGTGACCTGGCCGGTCCGCAGATTCCGGGCCACGCCGACGGCACGGTCGCGGTCGGCACTCCAGACGGCACCAGACAGCCCATAGTCGGAGTCGTTGGCCAGCGCCACAGCCTCGTCCTCCGACTCGTAGCCGGTGATGCCGAGGACCGGTCCGAAGATCTCCTCGCGGAAGATCGACATCTCCGGACGGACCTCACTGAAGACGGTGGGCGGCACGAAGTAGCCGTGGGAGAGTGCGGCGGGACGCTCGATCCCACCGCACACCAGGCGTGCACCACTGTCCATGCCCGCGCGGACGTATCCGCGCACCCGGTCCCACTGTGTGCTCGAGACGACCGGGCCCAGCCGAACCGACTCGTCGCGGGGATCTCCAATCGTGTAGGCCCCCGCTGCTTCGGCGGCCACGTTCGCGGCCCGCTCGACGGCAGATGCGGGCACCAGCAGCCGGGAGAGCGCGGCGCAATTCTGGCCGGCGTTGGTCAGGCAGCGCTCGAGCACCTGTGGGACCACAATCTCGAGATCCGCGTCATCCAGCACGATCGCGGCCGACTTGCCGCCCAGCTCCAGGCAAAGCCGTTTGATCTGGGGGGCCGCCAGCTCGCTGATCCGCATCCCGGCGCGGGTCGAGCCGGTGAAGCTGACCAGGTCCACGTCGGGATGGCTAACCAAGGCCTCGCCGACACCGGCCCCCGATCCGGACACGAGGTTGAAGACGCCTGGCGGGAGACCGGCTCGGTCGATGATCTCGGTGAGCAGCAGCGCGTTGAACGGTGTCACCTCGCTCGGTTTGAGCACAACGGTGCACCCGGCAGCCAGGGCTGAGGCCACCTTGAGCGTGATCTGGTGCAGCGGGTAGTTCCAGGGCGTGATGCACGCCGCCACGCCCATGGGTTCACGGATGACCAGGCTGGTGCCGATCTCCTCCTCGAACGCGTAGCCACGCGCGACCGAAACCACCCCGTCGAAACCCGTGAGCGACAACCCGACCTGAGAGGCGCGGGAGTCGACGATCGGTGCTCCCAGCTCCTCGCTGATCGTCCGAGCCATCTCCTCGGCCCGCTCTCGCAGTCCTTGGGCGATCGCGTCCAGGTGGTCGAGACGCTCCTTCAGCGGTGTTCGACTCCAGGACGCGAAGGCTCTTCGCGAGGCCGCCACGGCACGGCCCACCTCGGCCGGTGTGCACTCGGGGACGGAGCCTATCGATGCCTCGGTGTACGGGTCGAACACCGGAATCGCGTCAGGCGATTCCGGCCGTTGCCACGATCCATCCAGGTAGATTGCTGAGCGCATGTCGACAGTCTACAGTTGGACGATCCTGCAATGGAGGACCCGCAGATGACCCTCTCATTCCCGGCGGCAGTGTTCCGCGGTGTCGACGAGCCGCTACAGATCGAGCAGGTGGATCTGCCGGATGGCCCGCCCCCCGGTGAGGTTCTGGTGGAGTTGGCCGCGAGCGGGCTCTGCTTCAGCGACCTGCACGTCCTGCGCGGCGACTGGCCGGCTCCCACCCCCCTGGTCCTCGGGCATGAGGGCGCCGGTGTGGTGCGGGCGGTCGGCGCGGGTGTGCGCCGCCTGCGGGAGGGCGACCACGTCATTCTCTGCTGGACGCCGTCCTGTGGGGTGTGTCGCTTCTGTGCGAGTGGCCGCCCGTCGCTGTGCGACGAAGCCAAGGCCAAGGCGTCTCGGCACGTGATGCCCGACGGGACCACGCGGCTGCGCCAGGGTGGCGTCCCGGTCCACAGCTACATCGCGCTCGGGACGTTCGGTCGCTTCGTGATGGTGCAGGAAAGCGCGGCGATCGCGATTCGGCGTGACGTGCCGTTGGACCTGGCGAGCCTGGTCGGCTGTGCCGTCACCACAGGGATCGGGGCGGTCATCAACACCGCGAAGGTGGAGCCGGGTGCGAGTGTACTGGTGCTCGGCTGCGGTGGGGTGGGACTCAGCGTCGTGCAGGGAGCCGCGCTGGCCAGGGCCGCCACCATCGTCGCCGTGGACCTTGATCCGGAAAAGCGGCAGCTGGCCACGACGCTCGGAGCCACGCACGCGCTCGACGGGGCCGACGCGAACCTGCAGGGGCGGCTGACCGAGCTCGGCGCCGGCGGCGGTTTCGACTACGCCTTCGAGGCCATCGGAGCGCCCGCCACCACCGACGTCGCGATACGGAGTCTGGGCAAGGGCGGCACCGCCGTGCTCGTCGGTCAGGTACCGGCGGGTGTGACGGTCCCGATCGATCCCTTGCTCATCTCCGACCAGGAACGCGTCATCCGCGGGTCGAACTACGGATCCGCCCGGCCGGTGGTCGATTTCCCCCGGATCCTGGATCTCTATGCGCGAGGGGTCATCAACCTCGACCTCATGGTCACCGAGCGCATTCCGCTGGAAGAGATCAACTCGGGATTCGATGCTATGAGGGCTCACCGAGGAGCCAGAACGGTGGTGGAGTTCGATCACGGCCTTGCGCGAGCGTCCAGCATGTGAACATCCGGTTGACCACTTGCTGTCAACTGTCGACACTTGCTGGATTCCGGTTCAAATGACCGGTTCGACAGCCTTCATGAAGGACGACGTCGTTACCGCCGTCACCTCGAGCCGCTCGCCCCGTCGAGAGAAGGAAACCCGACCATGAGCCTCCCTCCGGTCGTCACGTTCGACTGCTATCGGACCTTGATCGACTTCGACCTGAACCGCGCCACGCTGCCGATCGTCCAGGAACGGCTGGAGGCCGTCGGTGTCGAGGCCGACGAGTTCCTGGACAACCTTCGGGTGATGCGGTTCCAGGGTGTGGTGCAGCCCTACCGGCGGTACCAGGACATCCTTGCCGAAACGCTGGAGAGTTGCATGCTCCTGCACGGGATCCCAAGCAACGATGACGATGCCGACCGACTGATCGACGCGGCGAGAAGGTTCGAGGTCTTCCCCGAGGTCCCGGCCGCACTCGAGCGGCTGCGAGAGCGCTACCAGCTGGCCATCATTACCAACAGCGACGATGACCTCATCCCCTACGGCTTAGCGGAGATCGGCGTCCCGTTCGACTACGTGGTGACCGCCGAACAGGCGAAGGCCTACAAGCCTCGCCCAGAGGCATTCGACAAGCTCTTCGAGGTGCTGCCCCAGACGCGTGATCAGATCACCCACGTCGCCCAGGGTTGGGACTACGACATCATGCCCACCAAGGACTTCGGGCTGGCCCGACGCGTCTGGGTCAATCGCTACGGTTTCACCGGCAGCGACTACTACGCGCCTTACGACGAGATCCCCGACCTCTCGTCCCTACCGCAGCTCCTTGGCGTATGACTACTGCGATGACGATCACGGAGAAGGTGGGAGCGAACGGACGGGTCTCATTCTGGTACGAGGCCATCGGGGGGCTGCCTGCCTACCGGCCGCCGTTGGCGGGCGACCGGTCCGCGGATATCTGTATCGTCGGCGGGGGATTCACGGGGTTGTGGACGGCCTACTACTTGAAGCAGGCGGACCCTAGCCTCGACATCGTCGTCGTCGAACGGGAGTTCGCCGGTTTCGGCGCTTCCGGCCGAAACGGTGGATGGGCCTCCGGCCTGCTCGCCGGTTCGCGCGAGCGGTTCGCCCGCCTCTACGGCCAGGAAGCGGTCCGGCGTCAGCAGCGGGTCATGAGTGAGTCCGTCGACGAATTGATCCGTGTCGCTGACACGGAGGGGATCAGCGCCGACATCCTCAAGTCGGGCACGGTACGGATCGCGTCTACGCCCGGTCAGGTCTCCCGCCTGCGAGAACGGGTGGCGGACGACCATCACTGGGGTGTCGAGGACGCCCGGATGCTCGAAACCGAGGAGCTGTCTGCCCGCATCCGGACCGGTGACGCCGTGGCCGCCAGCTTCACTCCGCACTGCGCCCGCATCCAGCCGGCCAAGTTGGTGCGGCAACTCGCCGACGTCGTGGAGCGACGTGGCGTCGCGATCTATGAAGGCACGGCGGCGTCCCGCATCGGCCAAGGCGTCGTCCAGACAAACCGAGGCGTGGTGCGTGCGCCCGTGATCCTGCGCGCGACCGAGGGTTTCACTGCGTCGTTGGCCGGACAGGGCCGCACCTGGCTGCCGATGAACAGCTCGATGATCGTGACCGAGCAGCTCACGGATGCCATGTGGGATGAGATCGGTTGGGCGGGGGCCGAGACGCTGGGTGACACCGCCTATTCTCACATGTATGCCCAGCGGACCGCGGACGGCAGGATCGCCTTGGGCGGGCGCGGCATCCCCTACCGCTTCCATTCGCACACCGACATCGCCGGGCGGACCCAGTCCAAGGCCATCGACGAGCTGGCGCAGGTCCTGCACCGCCGGTTTCCGGTGACGCGCGAGGCGCGGATCCAGCACGCCTGGTGCGGGGTCCTCGGCGTGCCACGTGACTGGTGCTCGAGCGCTGTCTTCGACGTGAAGACGGGGCTTGGCTGGGCCGGGGGTTACGTCGGTCAGGGAGTCACCACCACGAACCTCGCCGGCCGGACCCTCCGGGACTTGGTGCTGCGGCGACAAACGGAACTGACATCGTTGCCCTGGGTGGGGCACACCTCACGCAGATGGGAGGTTGAGCCGGCTCGCTGGATCGGGGTCCGATCCATGTACGCGGCATACCGGCATGCGGATCACAAGGAGTCCAAGGCCTCTGGGCAGGAGTCACGCCTCGCCCACGTGGCCGACTTGATCAGCAAGCGGCCCTGAGCACCGTGCTCAGTGGCCGCCCACCAAACCCGCATCGGCGGGCTCCGGCAGTTCATTCGTGGATGAAAGGTTCGTCATGAAGCACACCGGCATGGCATTTCTCCTGCTGCGCGATCGGCCCACGTCCCGGCGCAGGGGCTGGGCGATCTCGTTGACTTGCTCCGCTGCACTCATCGGGGCCGGAGTCTCGGCCTGCGGAAGCTCGAGCACTCCGGAGGCCGCACCGAGCGCGACGGGAGGGGGCATCACCACGGGCACGGGCAAGGGAGGTGAGATCCCCAACAACACCAAGGACCCCAAGATCGCAGCGCTCGTGCCCGCGTCGTTGCGCAAACAGGGCTACCTCACGGTGGCGTCAGAGAACTACCCGACCGCCGTCATCGTCCCAGAGGGGGGAGGTGCACCCACTGGATGGGAGCCAGCCATCGCCAAGCAATTGGGCGACGTCCTCGGCATGGAGTTCCGGATCAAGATCGTCCCCTTCGACAGCATCATCCCCGGCCTACAGGCAAAGCGCTTCGACATCGCCATGGGGCAAATCGCCATCAACCCAGAGCGCAAGAAGGTGGTCATCTTCGTGTCCGAGGCAGACTCCTCGGACTCGTTCATGGTCAAGAAGGGCGGCGGCCTCGACATCCAAAAGACGTCGGACATGTGCGGCCACACCGTGGCGGTCCTGTCGGGCTCCGTCGAGGCGGGCGCCGTGCGGCAGGCCAACAAGGAGTGCAAGCAATCCGGCGTCAAGCCGATCACTATCCAGCAGTACAACGACCAGTCCGCGGCCAATCTAGCCGTCCAGAGCTCGCGCGCAGAGATCAACGTGGGCTCGACCAGCACACTAACTTACGTGACTCAGCAGCACCCGGATCAGTTTGAGCTGCAGGGGTCGTTCAAGCGCTCCGACGGCAATATCACCGGGATCGCGATCACCCGTACACCGGAGGGCCAGCAGTTGGCCAAGGCGCTCCACGCTGGAATGAACAAACTCATCAAGAACGGCACCATGAAGGCCATCATGAACAAGTGGAACGGCGGTACGGGCCTCATTCCCGAGTCCAAGCTATACCCGTGAACGCAGGTCTGCGCCCGCACGTCACACGGGTGACGGTTCGCCACACCGTGGCCGATCGTATACGCCTGGACCACGGGTGCGACTCATCTCCACCGGTCGAACGGAGTAGCTCATGAGTACGACGACAACCACGTTGCCGGCGGCGCGCGACGCGTCGGTCGTGAAGCTGTCCCACCCCACGAGGTGGATCACGGCTGCCGTCCTGCTGGTGCTGGCCGCGATGATGGCGAATGCACTGGTGACAAATCAGCGGTTCGGCTGGTCTCAGGTCGGTCACTACTTCTTCAGCAGTCAGATCCTGGGAGGGTTGAAGAGGACGCTGTTCCTCACGGCGGTGGCCATGATCATCGGCGTTGTTCTGGGGACCATCCTCGCCGTGATGCGGATGTCCGAGAACCCCGTCGCCAGGACCACTGCGGGGTTGTACATCTGGTTCTTCCGCGGCACGCCTCTGCTGGTACAGCTCATCTTCTGGTACAACCTCTCGGCCCTGTACCCCCGCCTATCAGTGGGGATCCCCTTCGGGCCGGAATTCGCTGGTTTCACCACCAACGAAATCCTCACCGTCTGGCTGGCAGCAATCTTGGGACTGGGACTGAACGAAGCCGCATACATGTGCGAGATCATTCGCGCCGGGCTTCTGTCGGTCGACCAAGGTCAGCGGTCGGCGGCCTTGGCGCTGGGCATGCGCGAATCCCTGCTCTTCCGCAGAGTGGTGTGGCCACAATCCCTTAGAGTCATCGTCCCACCGGTCGGCAACCAGGTCATCGGCATGCTGAAATTCACTTCACTGGTCAGCGTCATCGCGCTGCCCGAACTGCTGTACTCGGCGCAACTGATCTACCAGCAGAACTTCCAGACCATCCCCCTGCTGATGGTGGCCTGCATCTGGTACCTGCTCGTGACCTCAGTGCTATCGGTGGCCCAGCACTACATCGAGCGCCACTACGGCCGCGGAACCAATCTCAACACTGGACCGTCAATGGCGGCGAATCTGCTGGCTGCGCTGCGAGCACGTGCGCGCCAAGCCGGGGACGGGGTGAGTTGAAACATGTCCGATGACAGCCGAGCCACGAACCAGCCGCCGGTGACTCCACTCGTGAGGGTAGTCAATCTGCATAAGCACTTCGGACTGCTCGAAGTCCTCAAGGGCGTTGATCTGGAAGTGACGCAAGGAGAAGTCTTGTGCGTGCTCGGCCCCTCCGGCTCGGGCAAGAGCACCATGCTGCGGTGCATCAACCACCTGGAGCGCCCCGACGGTGGCTATGTCACCGTCCGCGACGAGATCATCGGCTATCGCTACCGGGGCGAAAAGCTGCACGAGCTGCGACCTAACGAGATCGCACTGCAGCGCACGAAGATCGGCATGGTCTTCCAACAGTTCAACCTCTTCCCGCACATGACCGTCCTCGGCAACGTCATGGAGGCGCCGATCAGGGTGCTGAGGCAGAAGCGCGCCGAGGTCGAGGCCCGGGCGCACGCCGCGCTTGAGGAGGTCGGCCTCTCGGACAAGACCCACGCCTACCCGAAACAACTGTCCGGGGGACAGCAACAGCGGGTGGCGATCGCCCGAGCGCTGGCGATGCAGCCCGACCTCATGCTGTTCGACGAACCGACGTCGGCCCTGGACCCAGAGTTGGTCAACGAGGTGCTGGACGTCATGCGGCGCCTCGCCAACGAGGGCATGACCATGGTAGTCGTTACCCACGAGATGAACTTCGCGCGCAACGTCGCGGACAAGGTCGCCTTCATGGATGGCGGCGTCGTGGTCGAATACGGCCCGCCGTCGCAGGTGATCGACGCTCCACGCCAGAGACGGACCCAGGACTTCCTGGGGAGCGTCAGCCGGGCACCCGCGTACACCGAGCCGGATCCGACCCACACATCGAGGTGACCAACACATCATGGACGCGATTCTGGAACCGCTGGAAGTGGCGGGGTTGCACCTGCGCAACCGAATCTACAGCCCGGCCCACGCTCCCACCGGTTACCTGAACGACGGGGTGCCGGCCGAGCGGTACGTCGCGTACCACGAGGAGAAGGTCAAGGGCGGTGCCGCGCTGACGATTGTCGGCGGATCGAGCAACGTCGCCATCGACTCAGCCGACGTGTTCTCGAACTTTTACGCCGGCGGACCCGAAATCCTCGGCTTCTACGGCGAGCTCGCTCGCCGAATCCACCGCCATGACGCCGCGGTCATGGTGCAGATCACCCACCTGGGTCGGCGCTCCAAGTCCGACACCTCGCACTGGCTGCCCACGATCGCGCCCTCTGCGGTCCGCGAGCACGCACACCGCAGTTACCCCAAGGAGGTGGAGGACTTCGACATCACCAGAGTGGTCGCCGCCTACGGGCGAGCGGCCGCTCTGGCTCGGGAGGGCGGACTGGACGGTGTGGAGGTGGCCGCGCTGGCCGGTCACCTCATCGACCAATTCTGGGCACCCCGGACCAACCACCGGACTGATGAGTTCGGCGGGTCGCTGGAGAACCGCCTGCGATTCGGACGGATGGTGCTGGAGGAGGTCCGCCGGTGCGTCGGCCCTGACTTCGTCGTGGGGCTGCGGATGCCCGGTGACGAGGCGGCGGCCGGCGGTCTCGACGCCGAGTTGTGTCGCGAGATAGCCGCAGCGGTCTGCGACTGGGGCGTGGTCGACTACCTGTCCGTGGTCTACGGCGGTGGGGAGTCGCCTCAAGAACTGTCCAACGTCATGCCGGGGTTCGGGAACGGCCTCGGCGCACATCTGGAGATGGCCAAGCATCTGCGCGCGGCTGTGCCGGTGCCGGTGTTCCATGCAGGCCGGATCGCGGATGTGGCGACGGCGCGCCACGCCTTGACCAGTGGCAGCGTCGACATGGTCGGCATGGTCAGGGCGCACATGGCCGATCCAGAGATCGTAGCCAAGGTCCTCCGCGGCGAGGAAAGTAGGATACGGCCCTGTGTCGGCGCCAGTTACTGCCTCGGCCAAGCCGGAACCTTCTGCCTGCATAATCCGGCGACCGGGCGCGAAACTGTCCTGTCGCAGGTCACGACCAGCACGTCGGAACGCCGTCGCGTCGTAGTGGTCGGTGGGGGCGTGGGTGGCCTGGAGGCGGCCCGGGTCTGTGCGGAGCGCGGTCACGAGGTGACGCTGCTGGAGGCCTCCGACCGATGGGGTGGTCAGCTCGCCACGCTCATCCGAGCCCGTCGCCAGTCCGAGAAGCTCGGCATCGTCGACTGGTTGGTTGCCGAGGTCGACCACGGGGGAGTCTCCGCGCGGCTCAACATGTTTGCCGAGGCCGATGACGTCCACGCCCTTGTGCC
The DNA here is from genome assembly GCF_005222685.1 of Segeticoccus rhizosphaerae. Taxonomy (NCBI): domain Bacteria; kingdom Bacillati; phylum Actinomycetota; class Actinomycetes; order Micrococcales; family Intrasporangiaceae; genus Segeticoccus; species Segeticoccus rhizosphaerae. Next base: position 9,437 of record NZ_SWMA01000031.1, on the reverse strand, counting down.
GGACGTCGTGATCACCGCCACCGGTGGCCTCCCGCTCCTCGACCTCGAAGGCCCCGGCAGCGACCTCGTGGTGTCCTCGGCTGAGGCCATGGGAAGGTCCGTGCGTGCCGGAGAACGGGTCCTGATCTTCGACGATGACGGGGGCGAGAACGCCCTGACGGTGGCCGAATACGTATGCGCCCATCATGGGATCGTGGAGCTGGTCACTCCGGACCCCTGCCTTGGCCTCGACGTCGCGGCCACGCTCATGCCCGACTACCGTCGTGTCCTGCACGCGGCGGACGTGTCGGTCGTGCCCGACTCCGCCCTGCGATCGGTCGTGCGCGAGGACGGACGCCTGCGGGCCGAGGTGGTCAACACCTACACCGGGCGGACGAGCTTTCGCCAGGTAGACCGGGTGGTGGTAGAGCGCGGCACCATCCCCTTCGCCGACCTCTACCACGCGCTGCGGCCCGCATCCCGCAACCGCGGCGAGGTCGACCTGGACGACTTCGCCGCCGCGAGGCGCCAGCACGTGGTCACCAACCCGTCTGGCGAGTTCGCCCTCTACCGCATCGGCGACGCCGTCTCCCACCGTGGCGTGCACGGGGCGATCCTCGACGCGCGGCGGCTGTGCCAAAGCCTCTGATCGATGGCGGTCGCGGTGCAGGCTGAAGCTGAGTTCCCTTGATGGCTGAGTCACGGCTCGTCGTCGTGGGGGGAAACGTACTGCCCAACACAGCTCGATTCCCGGGCATTTCGGTCGATCTCGCCACACGGGACACACTGACGAAGCTCCTGCCGACCGCGACCGCGATGTTGGTACGTGACTTTGCCGGCACCTGGATCCCTGCAGTCATCGCCGACTCGGGTGACCGCCTGTCTTGGGTGCACGTCAACAGCGTGGGCGTCGACCACCTGTTGACCCCGGACCTCGTGGAGTCCGACATCATCGTGACGAACTCGTCCGGGGTGCTGGACCAGGCGATCGCGGAATACGTGCTCGCAACGATGCTCGCCTTTGCCAAACGCCTTCCCGGCAGTTTTCGAAGGCAACAACGGGGCCAGTGGCGACACGAGCCGAGCCAGCGGCTCACCGGATCGACCGCCCTAGTGATCGGGCCCGGCGCCATCGGGGCCGCCACGGCCGCGCTGCTCCGCCAGGTAGGGGTGCTCGTCGACGCGGTGGGACGGTCCGGGAAGAGGAACGAGCACGGGCCCTTCGGAGAGGTCTTCACCGCCGGGGAGCTTGCCCGGCGCGTGGGGGACTACGACCACGTTATCGTCACCGCGCCACTCACCGAGTTGACCCGCGGCATGATCGATTCACGGGTTTTGGACGCAATGAAGCCGACGGCCTGCCTAATCAACGTGGCCCGAGGCGAGATCGTCGACGAGCCTGCCCTCGTCGCAGCTCTCCAGACGGGTGCGATCGCCGGTGCTGCCCTCGACGTATTCGCCTCCGAGCCACTGCCTCAGGGCCATCCGCTCTGGAGTCTGCCCAATGCGATCATCACCTCGCACATGGCGGGCGACTTCATCGGCTGGCGAGCGGCGCAGGAAGAGCTGTTCCTGGACAACCTCGGACGCTTTGTCGGCGGACTGCCGCTGCTCAACCAGGTCGACAAACGGCTCGGCTACGTACCTTGGTCGGCTCTGCGTCATAATGGGGTCGGCCACCCGCTACGGGAGCAGACTGACGGTTCAGCCGCGCCCGAGCCGGATCACTGAATTCCTCAGGTGCCAGTCTATCTCGCCGAGAAAGGCGTCTGCATCACCGGCACGCAGCAGGTCGGCCAGACGCTGGTGCTGCTCGATCACCTGCTCCCGCCGGTCATAGATCCGCTCAAAGCGTTGGAGGCACAGAAGTGTCTCGGCCGCCAGGGTGGCGAACATTCGGCTCATCCGCCTGCTTCCGACCGAGTCGACGATCGTCTGGTGGAACGCCAGGTCGGTGCGCGTCACGTCCGCCCACTCACCCTGATCCAACGCCCATGACATCCGCACCAGGATCGCCTCCAGCTCATCGAGGAGCTGGTCGGTGTCGCGCTCGAACACGAGGCGTGCGGCCTCACGTTCGAGGGCGAGCCTGCCCTGATAGACGTCCGCGATGTCCTCGGAGTCCAGCATCACGACCGATGTTCCACGGTTGTGGACTTGGTCGAGTAGGCCCTCCTGCACTAGGCGTTGAATGGCCTCGCGCACAGGTCCGCGGCTCACCTCTAGGCGCGCGGCGACGTGTACCTCATTGACCTGCTCTCCCGGCTGGAGGCTCCCGTCCAGAATGAGGTCGCGGAGTTGTTCCGCGATGAGGCTGGCCGTGCCCTTCGCTCGGTTGGGCGAGAGCCGGTCGAGCGCGTTCACAGCTCACCTCGGCTTCTAGTCTGACTGGCTCGTCCACTGACCTTCCCGCAGCGAGCACAGTGACAGCGGGACAAAGGAAATATAGCCCAGCGAGTGATCTGCAGCTCGGTTACCTAGCCGAGCGAGCACTACAGGCATACGAATCGAATCTTGAGAACTGGCATGGAGGGCCCGCAACCACGCCTGGGTGACGGTCCGCCCCGGAGGAGCTCGGCGCCTGCGCGTATCTCGCTCACGCAAGTGAGATCATCGAGTTCGTGCCAGTCAATGCAACCCACTCCAGTTGGCTTCCCGGGCGATGCCGGCTCTTGTGCAGGCGGTCGTTCTGGCGCGTCGTATGGGTCGCGTGAGAACTCGTGACGGCGTGCTGAGGCGCGGATCGCCGGGGCATGAGCTGGGGCCATGCGTCTCAGCACTGGAATCTAGGCGAGTTCCAGTTCGGAAGAGGTGTGGTCACTCGGGTAGGCGCCCTGAGCGAGGGACCGGCCCAATACCCTGTGGGCGGTCGTCGCTGCATGTGCTCCTGCGAGCGCCTCTCGACCGAGATGAATGTCGTCGCTTGCGAGAAGGGCCACCCATTGGCCGAGTTGTCGTGCCCGGAGGCGTTCGACGTGGCAGGGCAGGACGCGGGCGGGCGCGTAGAGCAGTTGAGAGCGGATGAGGACGTCGGGCAACTCGGCGATGGCGTGGAGCAGGTCGGCGAGGTCCGACTGGATGTAGCTCAGGTCGGTGAGAGCCTGCTGCACGTCCAGGCCCGCAGACGTCGGCCGGCGGTCGTGCTGCATTGAAGGAACGGCGAGGATCTCGTTGAGGATCTCGTACAGGGTCGTCGCTGTCGTGACGTATTCGTGGCTGGGCCGGGTGGCGGTCGTCACGCCTGCCCACAGCGGTTCGGCGCGCTGCATGGCAACGGCGGCGGCGCGCAGACTGGCTCTGGCAGGAGCGACCTCGTCGGCCGCTGCGGCTTCCGAAGGCGGGGTGATGTCGAGGAGGTGGTCGGTGGCGGCATAAACGTGGACGGCTTGGTTGGTGATGTTGCGCAGGACTTCGGTGCTGGGGATCGTGCGTGCCAGTTCGCTGCGGGCGGCCTGGGCCCAGTTGCGGAGGCCCGATTCGAGCCGTTCGTTCGCGGTGTCCGGCGTGCTGGGTGGGGCGAAGCTGGGGAGGCGGAACAGCATGCTGTCGCGGTCAGGAATGGCGAGGGCGTCGAGGGCGTGTTCGGCGTAGCCGGTGACGCCCATGGGACGCTCGACGTGTTCCAGGGGAAGGCATGCCATGGCATGTCTGCCGGCAATCGTGGTGATGGCCATGAGGTACGCGATGACCGGGGCGGTCTGGGCGTCGTCGAGCATCCGGTCCAGCTCGGAGCCGGTCCAGGTGACCAGGTCTTGCCGTCTGGCTCCGGAGAGCAGGTCGGCGAGGACGCCGAGGGTCACAGACAGCTGGTTGAACGGGTCGGTGCTGGATGCGTCCGCTGGGCGCGCCGGCTCGACGGTGACCGGTGTCGTCTTGGTCTGCCGCTTCGGGATGGGTGGCGGCGGGAAGTCGTCCAGGAGCTGGATGAGGGCGGCATGGGCGCGTACGCCGTCTGGGTCGGTGGTGCGCAGGGGGCCGACGAGTTCGCGCAGCAGGCGGTGGGCAATGTGCTCGAAGGACGTCCACGAACTCAGGACGACTGGATCGACAAAGTGCCTGAGGGCCCGGGCTTCACGGTCGGCGCGGTCGAGCAGGTCTCCGACGGTCGTGGTGCTCATGGCAGCCCGGAGCGGTTCGTGTCCGTGCCGCTCGTGCCGGTGGGTCTGGCTGTGCTGTCGACGGCGGATCGGAGCTGGGCCAGCCGCAAGGTCCAGACCATCAGGTCGGGTGGTGCTTGCTGGAGCGGGATGGCGTCCAGCAGCGCGAGTGCTGTGTCCAGGTGCTCGAGCGGGCCCAGGGAGTCGTCGGGGTCGGGGACGGCGTGGATGCCGGGGTACAGGCCCCCGCACAGCAGGCTGAGCTGGGCACCCAGGGACCGAGCGGGCGCGAAGGGGTCATCGCCCGCTGTGGCGCGGATCTGCCTGGCCGCCCTGTCGAGGTGGGCACACGCCTGTTCGAGCAGCCCCTCGCTGTCCGGGTACGAGCGGCCGTAGGGATTGGCTGGGCGGGAGTTCACGGGGGTCCTTCAATGTCGTTGGATGGCGCGGCAGGGCATGGGTTCGTGGCCGGCCGGCATCAGGTCAGTGACGGCGTGGCCGACCGAGAGGGCGGTGGCCCGGCCGGCGTGAAGTCGGTGGGCCCTGTCGCCGGGCGTTCGGAGCTTCGTGAGGTCCAGTAGCGGTCGGCGTGCTGCAGGGCGGTGGTGTCCAGGGCTCGGCGCAGGGCGCGGCTGAACTGGTCGTTCGGGTTCCATCCCTGGGCGGTCATCTCGCGCTCGGCTCCGGTCAGCAGCGCGTCTCTCGCGTGGTCGGGAACCTGGGCGGCCAGGGGGAGGAGGGTGGCGAGGACCGCCGGGACCGGCTCGGAGACGCCGCCGTCCAGGAGTGTCTGGACGAGCTCGCGGCCAGGCAGGTGTGGATGCATCTGGTCTGGCGAGTCGTGGAGGAGGTGGGTGCGGTCGAACGCCGCCAGGCCGGTGGCGCCGTGGGCGCGGAGCCAGTCGGCGGGGTCGGACCCGGCTGGCAGGGTGGTGACCAGGGCCGGCCGGGCTGCGGTGATGGACAGCAGCCGCAGCCAGCGTGCGGTTCCTTCGCGTCCGGCCTGGTCGGGGTCGAGGGCGATGACCGGCGGCTGGTGGTGCATCGCGAGGACGGCGTCGGCCTGGGTGGGGGAGACGGTCACGCCGCTGGCGCTGACCGGCGCGAACCGGCCGGACTGGCCGGCTTGGGCTGCGGTGGCGGCGATGGCCAGGGCGTCCAGGGCGCCTTCGACGACCACGACGGTCGCGACCTCGGCCAGCCGGTGGTGGGTCGGCCGGTAGAGGACGGCCGACTTGTCGAAGATCGGGGTGCGGGTGGGGTCGCGGTACTTGGGTGCTGCCGGGTACCCGGTGGTGTCGCGGCCGAGAAAGCCCTGGATGCGCCCGTCCGAGTCACCGATCGGCAGGGTGACCCGGCCACGGTAGGAGTCGATCGGCTCCCTGCCGCGCGCGGGCTGGTAGGCGAGGTCGAGGTCGATCAACTCGGTGTCGGTCACGCCGAGGTCGCGCAGGTGGGCGGTGAGGGTGTGCCGGCCGGGGCTGGCGTACCCGGCCAGCGGCCGCCCACCAGTTTCGTGGCGTAGTGGTTCGAGGTCGATGCCGCGGTGGTGGCGCAGCCACGCTTCGGCGTGCGCTGCCGCGGCCGGGCTGGTGAAGTGCTCCCAAGCGAGCTGGTTGATCTGGTAGCCCCGTTCTGGGGAGGTCGTCGGCACCCGAACCGGTCTGGCGTGCATCGGCGTGGGGGTCGGCGCCGGTGCGGGGGAGTGGTCGTGGAACGGGTTGCCGTCCTGCAGCGCGCGGACCGAGGCGAGGAACGGCATACCGGTGATTCGGGAGATGTAGTCGATGACGTCGCCGGTGGCGCCGCAGCCGAAGCAGTGGAACCGGTCGGGCACGCCGCCCACGGACAGCGACGGATGGTGTCGTCGTGGAAGGGGCAGCACCCGACGTATCCGCGTCCCCGCGGGCGCAGGGCGACGCCGGAGGCGGCGATGACCTGCTCGATCGGGTGGGTGGCGCGGATCTGGTCGAGGTCCCACCGGGGCTGTGGTTGGTAGGGGCGGTGGGTGTCGTCGGTGGTCATAGCTCGACCTCGGCTCTGGGTCCGGTCGGTGCGGGGTCGTGTTGCGGCGCGAGCTGCTTCACGAGGTCGGTCACGGTGATGACGTGCATGTGCGGGTCGGTGTCCGCGGCGTGGGCGGTCGCGTCGTGGACCGCGTCCAGGGGGACGTCGTCGGCCAGGACGGCGTACTCGCGCCAGGTGGGGTCGTAGACGTAGAGCAGGCCGTGGTCGGCGCCGAGTTGGTGGCGCACGGTCAGGCGCTGGTCGCCGAGGCGTCCCCAGTGGTCGCCGAAGTCCCGGTCGACCCCGCGGCCGGCGTTGCGACGGGTGAACGCGATCGGGCCGAGCCACTCCAGTCCGTGCGTCGTCATCGGCGCCGCGTGCGCAGGTGTAATCGCTGCCAGCGTTCGCTCCGGCGACGGAGACGGCGTCGAAGACTGTTGATCGGTCGCGCGGCTGGTCGTGTGCGTCATGATGATGCCCCTTTGACTGACCCGGCCGGCCGAATGCCGGCCTCTGCATCGGCTACCGCCCAGCGGATACACCATCCGCACACGACACCGGCCGGCTCAGGAGTCGGCCAGGCCGTCCTGGATCGCGGCCTCGCGCCGGGAGCCGGTGTCGGCGGCCACGAAGGCGGCCCAGTCGTTCTCGTCGGTGGTCCAGCCACGGGCGGGGTCGTCGCGGTGTTCCTTGGCGGTGCACTGGGTGCGGGCCGCCCACGCGGTCAGGCGGTCCTCGATCTCGCGCAGTGCCCGGAACCAGTCCACGCCCGCGGAGGGGGAGGCGGTGGGGGTGAAGCAGGCGCGTTCGTGGTCGCGTAGCGCGGCCAGGGCGGCGACGATGCCGTCGTGGCGGTACCAGCACGGTGGGACGGTGCGGGCGTCCAGCCCGAACCGGTCGATCAGGTCCTCGACCCAGTCGCGCAGTTCGGTCCAGGCCTGTTCGGCGACCTCGGCCGGCAGGTCGGGCCAGTACACCGGCCCCGCCCCCGACACGGCACCGTTCGGTGAGTGGCCCTGGCTGTGGCGAGTCACGAGAGGGGCGACCGGTTCGCGGGATCGGTAGGCCCCGGCATACCGGTGGATGTACCGGACTGGCTTGGTATGCCGGGTGCCTGGCTCGCGCGGGCGGCGTGCGCGTGTTGGATGGTCGCCTCGAGCCGGTCGCGGCAGCGTTGCAGGGCGTCGGCATCGGATCTGGCGGTCCAGGGCGACAGGGTCAGCAAGATGGGTTTGGCGGCGCGCAGCAGCAGGATGCCGGTGCCGAACGGCAGCATCCGTAGCCGGGAGGGTTCCATCACCGGTACCTGGTAAGGCGTGGTGGACCGGGTGCGGGCGCCGTCCGCGCCGACCTGGTGGGTGTGCTGCTGGTCGGTTCGGGTGCCGACCAGCTTGGACAGGTCGTCCAGGTCGCGGGCGTTGGACCCGCCGCCCAGGACCAGTTTGACGATGGCCGCGTCCCAGATCGCGCCGGCCTGGTGGTCTCCCCACACGGCACGTGCCTGGGCCAAGGACTGCAGCACGGTCGTGGTGGCGATGCCGGTGCCGCCGCCGTCGGACATCAGCGACGGCAACGAGGGCAGGGGGTAGTTGGCGGCCTCGTCCAGGATCATCGACAGCGGCGGGTCGACCCGGGCGCCGGGGGAGGCGGCGGCCAGGCGGCGGGCGGCTTCGGCGACATCCTCGACGAACGCGCCGACCAGTCCGGCGGTGGCGGCCGCGCCGGTGGAGGTGCCGACCAGGTAGACGGTGCCCCGCTCACGCAGGAACACCTCGGGGTCGAACTGCTCGGTCGGTCCGGGGGACAGGGCGTCCAGCACGTTCGGGTCGGCCAGGGCGGCGAAGGCGATGCCGACCATGGCCCAGACCGAGTCACGCTGCTTGACGTCCGCGGCCACGATCGACTCGAGGGCCTTGTCCCACGCGGTCGCGGCGCGGGCGTTGGTGGTCAGGATCACCACCGCCTCCCGTGCCTGGGTCGCCGACAGCGACCACCGGTACAGGTCTGCGGTGGACCGCCCGCCCAGCGCGGCGGCGTGCAGCAGGCAGCGGACGGCTTGCTCGGCGCTGGACTGCCAGAAGCTGGCGTCGGTGGTCCCCTTGGCGGCGCCGACGGTCAGGGCCTTGGCGCGCACCAGCGCGGTCTGCGGGTTCTCACACCCCCGGATCGGGGACCACCGGGTGGCCGAGGGTATGCCGGGTGCGAGCCGCTGCGGGTCGAACACCGCCACCGGCCCCACCCTGGACCGCGCGTCCAGTGTCGCGACCAGGTTGTCCGGGCGAGTAGACGTGGTGACCACGGCGCCGGGGGCGTCCAGGATCGCGTTGATCACCACGTGCAGGCCCTTGCCCGACCGGGGCGGGCCGAGCAGCACCATCGAGTCCTCCACGCTGGCATAACAGGTGGTGCCGCGGCAGCGCCCGAGCAGGTGACCCAGGGCGGCGACGTCCGGGTGTTTCAGGGACGGGCGCAGCGTGGACGCTCGCTTCATGAGTGATCGGCGTCCGGCGACCCCGGCCGCCTCCCGGCGCGAGGCCACCCCCTTCAGCCGGTGCGGGTCGGCTGCGCGGTCCGTCTCGCGTCGGCGCGCGACCTGCCACAGGACCACGGACGCGCCGAGGGACAGCGTGAGCGTGGTGGCGGTGACTGTCCAGTACAACCAGGTGGGACCGACCGGCTGGCCCCATGCCGCTGACGGATCGGCGCGATGAGCCGTGAGGGCCGTGATCGCCGAGAAGAGCTCGACCGGCGGCACCGGGTGCCCGGACAGGACCGCCGCGCCCGCGGCCCCGGTCCACAGCACCACGGCCAACCCTCCCGCGCCCAGCACCGCAGCGAGCAGCCAAGTGTCACTGACCGGGCTCGACTTCCCCGTGGCCATCACGACAACCCGAGCCCAAGCCCGATGAGTTCGGTGGACATAGGCTCCAGCGACGGGTTCCGATGCGTCGAGGCCGAGAGCCCTTCCTGTTCTGGGCGGTTGGCGAGCTGTAGATCCGCGGCGCGGCCGCCGGCGGTGTGGGGGACGGTGCTCTTGGTGATGATCTCCTTCGCCGCGGCCGCCACCCGCGACGCGGCGGCTCTGACGACCTCCGTCCCCTCCTCTCCGGCCCAGGCGGACACGTACGGGAAGGTGTAGTCATCAGTGGCCAGACCGTGGGAGTCGGCGACGATGAACGCCACCGACTCGGCCTCCACCTCCTTCGCGCCCCGACCCATTGGCCTGGGACTGCCGCAGGCAGAGCGCACTTCGGGATCGTGAAGCACGGTGTGCCCCAGCTCTTTTCCGCACCAGGGCTGCAGGCTCGTAGTGGTGGTCGTCCGAATTTGGGTGGCGGCGAACTGCGTGCATTG
>NZ_SWMA01000030.1:0-47394 GCF_005222685.1 Segeticoccus rhizosphaerae | reverse complement strand
CACCACCACGATCACGACACACCTACACCCAGCGGCTCCTTGACCCCACGACACACCCGCTAACTGCGCGGCATTGGGGATAACCGGCTTCGCGGAGCATCAGGGCCGAGTCGGTCTCGGCGATCACCTTGTCCCGCCAACGCACGGTGACGGGCCCGGACGCGGGCTGCACGTCGATCGGATGGTCTGGACCGGGTTGCCGAACGGGCTTGTCGCTCATGCTCAGTGCAACGAAGGACCGGAACAGCACATTCCGCTGCCGGACCGGGTGGGTCCGGGGATCTCGGCGGGCCGATGACCGCGCCCTAACCGCGCCCTCCAGGCTCCTGCGTCGGCTCCGCCCGAATGCTGTGTTCGGCGACGGTGCGGTTGTCGGGACCGAAGGTGACCTCGACCGAGATCACCTCGCCGTCGAGGATCTGTGGCAGCCAGTAGCGGGCGTCGTCCCACATGGCCTCGAGCGGCAGGGTGTCGACCGGGTGCCACTCGGGCTCGATCTCGATGCTGCTGGAGGGCTGCCCGCCCCAACGGCGGGTCACGAAGACATCGACGGTCTGGCTCCAGGCCGGACGGTGCGGAAACGTGAAGACGACGAATCCCGCGAGCTCGAGATCGCTCTCCACCACCTCGATGTGTGCCTCCTCTCGCGCCTCCCTGATCACGGCTTGGGAGGGCGACTCCCCGGCTTCGAGGTGACCACCCAGACCGACGACACGTCCTGCCCCGAGGCCAGTCTTCTTGCGGCCCAGCAGCACCCGCGGCTGCTCACCGTCGTCGACGGCGAAGAGCAGGCAGGTGCGGATGAGCTCGGGCATGCCCTCAGTCTGGCAGGCAGCCTCTAGGTCCCTGACGCGGCGAGGAGCCGTTGGTAGTGGTCTTCGAGCCAGCTCGTGTCTCGCGGTGGTCGGCGGTGTGGTCGACCACGTGGTCGGCGTGTCGGATCAGCGCGTCGCACCATGGGGTGCGACAGGTGCGGTCGCGGAAGGTGAGCAGGTCACGCAGCGCGGGGCTGAACTCGCGGCGGCGGGCGTCCACGGCCGCCAGCGACCCGGCACCGGGACGGATGAACAGGCGGCGCACCCACGCGGCAGCGCTGGTGTCGCGGACCAGTCGGCGGGCGGTGGCCGCGGGGATGGGCCCGTAGCCGTCCACGTGGGCGGGCTGGTCGGCGGCCCCGAACAGGGTCTCGGGATCCATCACCAGGTTGACCGTGACCGGCACGTCGCTGGCTCGGTCGTGACCGGTGATCCGGGCGACCAGCTCGTCGGCCATGACCTGCCCGCGGGAGCGCTCGTCCCCGGCGGCTCGCGTCTGGTCGGCGATCTTGGTCAAGGTGGCGTAGACGGCCACGCCGTGCTCGAGGTCAGCACCTTGGCCAGGCCCAGGTGCTGCCGCCCGCGGAACGGTGACTCGCGCCGGGCCAGCGCGACCTGACCGGCGACCCCGCGCCCCCGCCGCACGGCCGGCACTCCGCGAGCAGCTTCGGCTTCGCGGGTTCGGGTGTCCAACGCGACGGCCAGCCGGGCCTGCCGAGCCGCGGCGGCGGACTTGAGCCGCTCCAACGCGGCCAGCTGGTCGACCAGCTCCTCGGCCGCTGGTCCTGCGGTGTCCTCGATCGCAAATGCCTCCAGCACTTTGTCCACAACGGATTCGATAAATCTGCGGACTTCGCCCTGGCGCTCCATCAGGCACCGATCGAGCGTCGTGGAAGCGTCAGCCGGAGTGGTTCCCGAGCGAACGGCATACGGATCAACGGGCGCTCTTCGGGCGGGCGCGCACGTGGGCGCGTTCACCCTGCTGTCCGAAGAGGACGAGGTATTCCACGGCGCCGGTATCAGCGGCGCCGAACCAGTGCGGGACGTGCGTGTCGAACTCGGCCGCTTCGCCAGGGGAGAGCACCAGGTCGTGCTCGCCGAGGACCAGCCGCAGCTTCCCGTCGAGGACGTAGATCCACTCATAACCCTCGTGCGACTTGGCCTCCGGACGGCCTTCGGCCGCACGGCTTTTCGCGGGAATCACGAACTTGTAGGCCTGGATGCCACCCGCTCGTCGGGTGAGGGGCAGCATCGTCATCCCGTGGCGTTTGACCGGCCGCAGGTGGATTCGGGGATCACCGGTCGGTGGAGCGTCGACGAGCTCGTCCAGGGTGACGCCGTGCGCGCGGGCCAGCGGGAGCAGCTGTTCGAGGGTGGGCCTGCGACGGCCGGACTCGAGTCTGGAGAGGGTGCTGACCGAGATGCCTGTCGCCGCAGACAGATCGGCGAGCGTCGTCTCCCGCTGCTTGCGCAGGGCCCGGAGTCGCGGGCCGACCGCATCGAGGGCTTCGTCGAGGTCGTTGTCCATGACGACAAGTTTGCCAGGTCAGCAAAGGAAGTTGCGCGTTTGGTGGAAGACGCCGCATGGTTCTCGTGGAGGTGGTCACGGTGGCCGAAGAACTGGAGAACAGGTATGACGTCGCGGTGGTCGGTGGCGGCGCCGCCGGGCTGGCCGGGGCGCTGATGCTCGGCCGTTCACGGCGGTCCGTCGTGGTGATCGACGCCGGCGAGCCGCGTAATGCCCCGGCCCGTGGGGTGCATGGACTGCTTGGACTGGAAGGGATTTCGCCGTCCGCCCTGCTCGAACGGGGGCGGGAGGAGGTCCGTGGCTACGGAGTCGACCTGCGCCAGGGTGAGGTCGAAGCGGCTGCTCGCGACGGTTCCGGCTTCGCGCTCACACTGAAGGACGGCGCTGCGGTGCGCGCGCGCCGCCTGCTGGTGACGACCGGTCTCGTCGACCAGCTGCCCGACCTACCGGGTTTACGGGTGCGGTGGGGCCGCGACGTGCTGCACTGCCCCTACTGCCACGGCCACGAGGTGCGCGACCAGGCGATCGGGGTGCTGGCCAGCGGGCCCATGTCGGTGCACCAGGCGTTGCTCTTCCGGCAGCTGAGCGCCGACGTCACCTACTTCACGCACACCATGCCCGCGCCGACCGACGAGCAGCACGAGCAGCTGATGGCCCGCGGTATCACGGTGGTCGAGGGCGAGGTGACGTCCGTGGAGTCGTCGGGGGATCGCCTGGTGGGTGTCCGGTTGGCCGACGGCACCCTGGCGCGCCGGGCGGCACTGGTCGTGGCGTCGCGGATGGTCGCGCGAGCGGGCTTCCTCAGCGCCCTCGGGCTGCGGCCGGTGGAACACCCCTCGGGCATGGGCCAGCACATACCCGCCGACCCGACTGGTCGCACCGAGGTGCCCGGCGTATGGGTCGCGGGCAACGTCACCGATCTCGCAGGGCAGGTGAGCACCTCAGCTGCGGCGGGGGCGATGGCCGGCGCCCAGATCAACGCCGACCTGGTCGGCGAGGAGACGGCACGGGCTGTTGCCGAGCAGCGCGACCCGTTCTCCGCCGACTCGGAGCAGCGGGTGTGTGAGCTGGTGCTCGGCGATCGGCGCCACGGCCAATGACCAGTGAAGTGGCCACGAGCTGGTCGCCCACGCCCCCATCCTCTCTGCGGCTCGACGTCCCGGCCGCGCCCAGGACGTGCCACGGAGGATGAACAGGTCAGAGGAACCGCAGCGACAGGCAGGTCTCCAAACCCAGGCGCGCCATGACAGCACGCTGGAACCCGCCGAACGCCGCCTGCGCGGTGGCACCGTCGATCACCTTCGGCCGGCCCAGCCGCCTTTCGGTGCCCTTCCACAGGATCGTGCACTCGCCTGCGGCGAGCACGTTGCGCACCCAGTTGGTCTTCGGTCCCCACGGCAGTGGGACCACTACGCCGCCCGGGACGGGCCGCACGACCACTGGCACGCTCAGCTCACGTCCGGACCGTCGGCCGCGGTGGCGCACGACACCCCACAGCGGGAAGGCCCGGTGCCCGGCCAATGGGCGGGTCAGTCCGATCGTGCGGCTGGCGACCCGCCAACCGAGGGTCGAGGGCGGGCGGCTGACGGGCGATCCTGCCGATCCTGTGCTCATGTGTCCATCGTGCGCCGCACCGCTGTCGCGGCACATCCCGGCAACCATGTACGGCGGTATGCCGGAATCCCGTCAGGCCAGGCCCTGGCGCACCGCGTAGGCCGTCGCGTCGGCACGTCCCCTGGCGCCGATCTTGCGGTAGAGGTTCGCGGCGTGGCGCTCGACCGTGTGCACGGAAATGTCCATGCGGGCCGCGATCTCGGCGTTGGAGTGGCCCTCGGCGAGGAGTCGGAGCACCTCGAGCTCGCGGGGAGTGGCGTGGACCTGTGAGGCCAGTTCCGACACATCGATCCGGCCCGCCTCCGCGAACAACGCCCTGGCCAGGGTCGGCGTGGCCGCGGTGCGGAACGACTCGGCGATCAGCCGCCCCGACTCCCCGGCCTGCCAGCCCAGCCAGGTGTGCGCGGCGGTCTCGGCAAAGAGGTCCCAGTCCTGGTCGATGAGTGAGAGCAGCGCCTGGGTCTGCTGAGGGCTCATCGAGTCACGAAGGCGCAGGGCGCCGCCGAACAGCACCAGCCGACTGACGCGCCGAGGGTGAGCCGCGGCATACGCGATGGCGGCCGGAACGGAGTGGTAGTAGCCCAACAGGGCAACCGGCTCGGGTCCGACAGCCTCGACGACGGCAGCAAGGTCGCGCAGCTGGCCGTCCAGACCGAGCCCGGCGTGGTCGACGCGGCGGTCCGAGGCCCCGGTGCCCCTGCCGTCATAGAGGATCAGGCGGAAGGACCCGGCCAGGCGCTCGTAGGCCCGGCGCAACGTCGGGACGCGCCACTGGGCGACGAGATTGCCCATGGAGGGCATCCAGATGAGAGGTGGTCCGACGCCCAGCGCCGTCCAGGCCAGGGTCACGCCGTCGCCGGTGCGGGCGGAGCGCAGCGGCGGCGGACTGGTCATGGTTGCAGTATTCCGGTCATCGGTCAGGCGGCTGGGAGTGGCGTGGTCGTCCCTCGTCGGCTCGCGCGACCTCGGTGCGCCAACGGTGCTCAGTCGACCCAGTGGTTGTCGTGCTCGATCGCGAACGCGGCGCGCTCGGCGTCGGTCAGGGTCTCGCCGGCGGCCATGCGCGCCAACCCCTCGAAGTAGGCCTCACGCGGCGCGCCGGGCGCGAAGTGCAGGAGCATGGACGCTGCTCCGGCCTCGTTCCTGAAGCCGTGCAGGCCACCGGCCGGGACGTGGACGAAATCGCCGGGACGGGTCGTGACCCAGCCCTTGCCGTCGAAGATGGAAACCTCGCCGGCCAGGACGTAGAACGACTCGGTCATCGTCTTGTGGAAGTGGGCGTCCGGTCCGCTGCGGGGCCCGGCAAACTCCCAGCGGTAGAGGCCGAACAGGCCCCCGGTGCCTTGGCCGGTGGCGAGGTAGTGCACGCGATTGCCATTGGGGTAGACGATCTCCGGCATCTCGCCGGTGAGGCGGATCGAGGCACTGATCTCACCGGTGTCTCGGTCGTAGATCGGTGGTGGGTAGCTCATGGAAACTGCCTACCGCACGGGCTCGGCCGCTGTCATGCCGATTCCGGGCCACCCCGGGCCTTGGGCCCTGACTCGCGCTGCGATCGAGGCTGACACCGGACGTGGGACGCCGCTCCTTCCGGCTTGCTAGTCTGCGGCGGTGAATCTGGACCGCTCCGAGCTCAGCCGCATCCTGGGCGTCGACCTCCCTGCAGGAGCGGACACCGTCATCGGCGTCACCCACGACTCCCGGGCGGTCGAGGCAGGATTTGCCTTCGTCGCGGTGCCGGGGTTCCGGTTCGATGGTGTCCAGTTCGTGCCCGAGGCGCTGCGGCGCGGCGCGTCCCTCATCGTCGCCGAGCGCGAGGTGCCGGACACACCGACGGTGGTGGTCCCTGACGCCCGCGCCGCACTGGCCGAGCTCGCCCGCGCCGTCCACGGCCATCCCTCCCGGGAGCTGGAGGTCTACGGCGTCACCGGCACCAACGGCAAGACGACCACGTCATACGCCCTCTACTCGATCCTCTCGGGCATCTACGGCGTCGACGCCTGCGGCCTGAGCACCACTGCGGAGATCGTGGTCGCCGGAGAGCGGGAGCCCGCCCTGCGGACCACCCCGGAGGCGCCCGAGGTCCAGTCGATGCTCGCCAGGATGCTCGAGGCGGGGGTGCAGCGCGTCGTCATGGAGGTGTCGTCCCACGGCGTGGCCCTGAAGCGGGTGACCGGCACCCACTTCGCCGGTGCGATCTTCACCAACCTCACCCGCGACCACCTCGACCTGCACGGGACGATGGAGACCTACTTCCAGGCCAAGCGCGAGCTGTTCGTCTGGGCGGACGGGCCTAAACTGGCCAACGCCGAGGACGAGTGGGGCAGGCGGCTCGCCTCCGAGATCGCCGGGACCAAGACGTTCGGCGGCGTGCCCGAGGCGGACTACCGCGTCGAGGAGGTGCAGTCGGAGCGCAACGGGACCCGGTTCGACCTGCGCCACGCCACGGGGGCGGTGACGTTGCACACGCCGTTGCTCGGCGCCTACAACGTGCTCAACGTGGCAGGAGCCGCCGCGTTCGCGCTCGAGATCGGTGCCGCTCCAGACGCCCTGGTCGGCGCGGTACGCGACATGGCCCAGGTACCGGGGCGGTTCGAGCGGGTGAGCACCGAAAGGGCGCTGCCCTTCGAGGTCATCGTCGACTACGCCCACACCGACGTGGGCCTCGCGGCGGTGCTCGAGGTGGCTCGCCAGACCGCAGCTGCCACGGGGGAGCACCCCCAGGGCCGGGTCATCTGCGTCTTCGGTGCCGCCGGTGACCGGGACAAGGCCAAGCGCCCCCTGATGGGCGAGGTGGCGTCGCGCCTCGCCGACGTCAGCATCGTCACGACGGATGACGCCTACTCCGAAGACCCGGTGACCATCGCGAACGAGGTTGCGGTCGGGGCCGATCCGGCGCGGACCACGGTGATCGTCGACCGGCGCGAGGCCATCCGTGAGGCGCTGCTGCAGGCCCGGCACGGTGACATCGTGGTGGTGGCCGGCAAGGGCCACGAACGGGTCCAGCACCTGCCCGACGGGGACGTGGAGTTCCACGACGCGACGGTGGTGGGCGAGCTTCTCGCCGAGCTCGGTCCGGCCGTGGCGTGACCATCTCTGCCGCCGGATAGCCAGTTCTTGCGTTCCTTTTAGAGCCGGCTAGAGAGTGGGATCAACGGTCCCCGGCCGGGCCGTGGTCAAGCAGTGCGCCGAGAGCCACTACACTCTTCACAGCGGCCCGCACCGTTCTGCCTCGGGCCTGCTTCCTTAGTCGATCGCTCAAGCGCCGCGACCACTGACGAGTCGCGCCGGGCAGAACGACCCTTTGACGTACGGAGTATCCCCCTGTGTCTGTTGACACGGTGTCTGTTGACACCTTCGCCGGTCTCGGCGTGCCCATGGCCCTGTCCTCGATCCTCGAGGCCGACGGCATCACCATCCCCACCCCGATCCAGGCGGCCACGCTGCCCGACTCCCTCGCCGGCCGCGATGTCCTCGGCCGCGGGCGCACCGGATCGGGCAAGACCTATGCCTTCCTGCTGCCCGTCCTGACCCGGCTCGCGGCCAGCAACCGCCGGCGCCAGCCCAAGCGGCCGCGTGCCCTGATCGTGGTCCCGACCCGCGAGCTGGCCACACAGATCGACACGGCCATGGCCCCGCTGGCGAAGGCGCTGAACCTCAAGACACTCACCGTGTTCGGTGGCGTCGGCGCCAACCCCCAGATCAACGGACTGCGTGCCGGCGTCGACGTGGTCGTCGCCTGCCCCGGCCGGCTCGAGGACCACATGCGTCAGGGCCACGTGAGCCTCGACGCCATCGAGATCACCGTGCTGGACGAGGCCGACCACATGGCCGACCTCGGTTTCCTGCCCTGCGTGCGCCGCATCCTCGACGCCACGCCCCGGGCCAGCCAACGACTGCTCTTCTCGGCGACCCTGGACGCCGGGGTCAACGTCATCGTCAAGCGCTATCTCACCGATCCGGTGACGCACCACGCCGATTCGGCTCAGTCGCCCATCTCGAAGATGACCCACCACGTGCTCCACGTGCAGCAGGACCAGCGACTTCCGGTCCTGCAGGACCTCACGGCAGCGCCGGGACGCACCGTGGTGTTCACCCGCACCAAGCACGGCGCCAAGAAGCTGGCCAAGCAGCTCAACGCCTCGGGAGTCCCCGCCGTCGAGCTGCACGGCAACCTGAGCCAGAACGCGCGGACCCGCAACATGGACGCGTTCAAGGACGGCAGTGCGCGGACCCTGGTCGCCACCGACATCGCCGCACGCGGCATCCACGTCGACGACATCAACCTGGTCATCCACGCCGACCCGCCGGTCGAGCACAAGGCCTACCTGCACCGTTCCGGCCGCACCGCACGAGCCGGCGCCGAGGGCACCGTCATCACCTTGATGACCGACGACCAGGTGCGTGACGTGCGCGACCTGACCCGCAAGGCGGGCATCAACCCCACCACGACGCGGATCGACGCCCGGCACCCACTGCTGAAGCAGCTCGCACCCGGTGAGCGCACCTTCTCCGAGCCGCTCGTCGTCGCCGCTCCGGGGGACAACGGCAACGGCGGTGGTCGGGGTCACCGCAACGGTGCGGGCCGTCGTACCCGCGCCGACGCGACGGGTCGGGCCGGAGGGCGCGGTGGATCCGGGCGCTCCGGCGGCCAGCGTGGGGGATCCTCCTCGGCAGGGGCCGGCTCATCCAGCCGGAACGGCTCGAACGGCAACGGCTCCGGGCGGAGTGGCTCGAAGCGCGGCTCCGGCGCAGCACGCAACGGGCGCGGTGGCGATGGCGGCCGCGGGGGGTCGGCCAAGGTCTACAGCACCTCGTCCGGGTCGGGCGGCGCCGCGGCGTTCTCCGCCGGTCTCGGCCGCCGCTGACCCGCTGCGCCTTCAGCCCGACACACCGAAGAGAGCCTGCACGGCCTCGGCGCTGACCTCCTCGAGTGTCGCCGGGGCCCATCGCGGGTCGTGGTCCTTGTCCACCAGGAGCGCCCGCACACCCTCCAGGAAGTCCGAGGACTCGAGGAACGCCTCTCCCAGAGCGCGGTCCTGGCCCAGCACCTCCTCGAGGGTCGACATCGTCGCGGCGCGACGAATCGCCTCCAGCGTCACCGCCACCGACATCGGCGACCGGCTCGCGACCACCTCGGCCGCGGCCCGGGCCGGTTCGGCGGGGTGCGTCCGCAGCGCGGCGAGCACGGCCTGCGGGTCCTCGCCCGCGTAGCACCCGTCGATCCACGACCGGGCTCCGGACAGTCCGGAGCCCGGGGCCACGTCGCCGACCGTGGCGGCCTCGACGGCCTCGCCGGCGGCGAGCCGCTCGACCACGCCGGGCAGGTCGGTGGGGTCGACCACGGCGTCCGCGAGGCCGCAGTGCACCGCGTCGGCACCGCCGATGGTGGAGCCGGAGAGCGCCAGGTGGGTGCCGAGCTCACCCGGCGCGCGGGACAACAGGTAGAGCGAGCCCACATCCGGGAAGAACCCGATCCCCGTCTCCGGCATCGCGACCCGGGCGTCCGCAGTGACCAGGCGCAGTGAGCCATAGGCCGACACGCCCACCCCGCCGCCCATCACCACGCCGGTCATCAGCGCGGCATACGGCTTGGGGTAGCGGTGGACCAGGGCGTTGAGGCGGTACTCGTCGGCCCAGAACGCCGTTGCGGCACAACGGTCCCCGTCCATGATCTGCGTGCGCAGCGCCCGGATGTCACCGCCGGCGCACAGGCCGCGCTCGCCGGCGCCGTCGAGGACCACCGCGGTCACCGAGTCGTCGGCCGCCCACGCCTCGAGCTGTGCGTGCATCGCCAGCACCATCTCGTGGGTCAGGGCGTTGATCGCCTGCGGCCGGTGCAGCCGCACCCGACCGAGCGAGCCCTGCCGGGCGAACAGGACCTCGTCGGTGCCGGTGGCGCCGGGAGCGAAGTCGACCGTCACGTGCTCTCCTCCTCGATCGGCTCGTATGGCGTCGTATGACGTCGACCCTAGAGTGCGCAAGACACCCCGATCGAGTCGGGCGGCCCGGCTGGGAACAGCTCGCCCCCCGCCGATCTCCACGGGTGTCGCGCGGCGGGTGTGAGACCGGCGGCGGAGCGCGTGCCACGATGGAGCCGTGCCTGCCACCGCGCCCGGCCCCAGGGCCGCCCCGGTCGCCGCGCATCGCCTCCCCGAGGTGATCGCGCACCGGGGCTCCAGCGCCCACGAACCCGAACACACCCTCGCGGCCTACCTGCGTGCCATCGACGAGGGCGCCGACGCACTCGAGTGCGATGTCCGGCTGACCGCGGACGCGCACCTGGTGTGTGTCCACGACAGGCGGGTCAACCGCACGTCCAACGGCAAGGGCGTCGTGTCCACCCTCGAGCTGGCCACCCTCGAGGGACTCGACTGGGGCTCGTGGAAACAGGACCATCCCCAGGACACCGAGATGCCGGACGCCGACCACGGCCGCAACCAGCTGCTCACCCTGCGTCGCCTGCTGACCACCGCCCTCGAGGCGGACCGGGAGATCGGCCTCGCCATTGAGACCAAGCACCCGACCCGGTATGCCGGGCTGGTCGAGATCCAGCTCGCCCGTGTCCTGGCCGACTACGGCCTCGACCGAGCGCCCGCGGAGGGGCGACCCCACCCACGTGTCATGTCGTTCTCCCAGCTGGCGATCCAGCGGATGGGCCAGCTGTGCCCGCAGTTGCCGCTCGTCTACCTGATGGAGGGCTACGTGCCGCTCCGCTTCCGTGACGGGTCGCTGCCCAAGGGAGTCTCGATCGCCGGGATCAGCACCGAGATGCTCCGCCGCCATCCCGAGACCGTGGCCCGGCAGCACGCTCGCGGCCACCAGGTCTACGTCTACACCGTCGACGAGCTGGGGGATGTGCAGCGTTGCCTCGCGGCGGGCGTGGATGCCATCATCACGAACAGACCCGCGTTCGTCCGTGATCATCTTGAGACCACGCTACGCGGTGACGTCGACTGAGGGGACGACTAACGTGCTTCGCGTCATGACCGAGACCGGAGGCAGGGTGGGTGAGGGGCGCGTGCGCACCGTGCGGCTGCCGTGGGACCCCAAGTCCGTCCCGCAGATGCGCCGCGCCCTGCGCGCCGACCTCGAGGCCCGGTCCATCACCGAGCAGGTGATCTCGGAGTCCGAGATGGTGGTCTCGGAGCTGGTGGCCAACTCGATCCGCCACGCGCGACCGTTGCCGGACGGCTCGGTGCGTGTGCACTGGAAGGTCAAGGGCAACCAGGTCGAGGTCGAGGTGACCGACGGCGGCGGGGCCAGCACCCCGCAACCGTTGCCGCGGGCCACCTGGGTCTCGGCCGGTCGGGGTCTGCGGATCGTGCGCAGCCTGGCGCACGAGTGGGGCGTCAACGACGGCGAGGGCACCCGCACCGTGTGGGCCGCGATGGGCGGCCCGTCGCGTCGCAGGGTCTGACCTGCCCGGCTGGCAGGCCGCCCATTAGGGTGGGCGACCATGGGCAAGGCTTCACGACGCCGCAAGGCGCAGCACCAGTCTCCCGACTCCTCCCGCAGGCGTGACCCGCAGGCGGCGCCGGCGCCGTTCGTCGCACGTCCCTTCGAGGGACTGGCCGGCGAGACCGACTGGGTCGCGATGCGGGAGGTCGTGCCGGCCGCGACCGCGTCGATCCGGTTCACCGTCCCACCCGGCAGCGACGGAGAGGGCAGTGGCAGTGACGGAGACGGAGACGGCGTCGGCACCGACGAGCCGCGGGAGGCCGCGGTCGTGACCGTGCTGCCGCTCGCCTGGCCCGGCCTGCACCGCGGCGACGGCACCGTGATGGTGGCGCTGCAGTCGGGCAGCAACAGCGGCGACGCCAGCCGTGACGTGGCCCAGGTCCTGCTGGCGGCCGCGAACGCCGAACCGGGCACGCCGATCCCGAGCGCACCCCAGTCGACGGTGGGCACGCCCCGGCTGCAGGACCTCGTCGACGGGGAAGCACCCTTCGAGGTCACCGTGCACGAGGGCTTCGACTTCTGGGTCGCCGAGTCGGCCGACCTCGACGAGGACGGTCGGGCCTCCCTGGAGCGGGCCAACGAGGCCGCGGTGCCGACCGTCAAGCTCGACTCGGTGGCCTCGGCCTACTGGTGCCGCATCGGCGAGCGCACCCACATCCGCTGGATCCTGCCCCAGGACGAGGACGCCGCCACGGACGCGCTCGCCCGCCTGCACGCCGCCGACGCCAGCACGCTCGGCGAGGACACGCGCCTGCTCGGCGCGTTCCGGGCGTGCGGGCTGCTCGTGCCGGTGTGGGACCTCGACCCGGCGCTGGAGGCCGGCGACTACGAGGATGCGATGGCACAGTTCGGTCGCCGCTTCGACGAGGCCCTCGACGGCGGGCCGCTCAGCGTGGACGAACGCCGCGCGCGCTCCGGCCTGCTGAGCCGCCAGGTCACGCTCCGCTGAGCGACATGGCCGTCGCCGCCATCATCCCGGCCAAGGACGAGGCCGACCGGATCGCCGCCACGGTCACCGCGGTCCGGCAGCTCGCCGAGGTCGACCTGGTGATCGTGGTCGACGACGGCAGCACCGACGACACCGGCGAGATCGCCCGAGCCGCGGGAGCGTTCGTCGCGAGGCACCGCCGCAACCGGGGGAAGGCGGCCGCGATGATGACGGGTGCGGCCCACGTCGCCCGGCGCGACACGACCCACCCGGCCGCTGACGGCGACGCGCGTGCGCTGCTCTTCGTGGACGCCGACCTCGAGGAGAGCGCCTCGGCCCTGGCCGCCCTGGTGCCACCGGTCACCACCGATCGGGCCGACATGACGATTGCCGTGCTGCCGCCCCAACGGCGCACGGGCGGCGGCCGCGGACTCGTGGTCGGGTTGGCCCGTGAGGGCATCGCCGACCTCACCGGATGGACGTCGACCCAACCGCTGTCGGGCATGCGTTGCCTCTCGCGCCGGGCATTCGAGGCCGCCCGCCCGCTCGCCCGCGGCTGGGGAGTCGAGACGGGGCTCACGATCGACGTGCTCGACCACGGGCTGCGGATCGAGGAGGTCCGCTGCGCGCTGCACCACCGGGTCACCGGCTCCGACTGGCGGGGTCAGCTGCACCGGGGCGCGCAGTACCGCGACGTGTGGCTGGCCCTCACGACCAGGCGGCTCGCCCGGGCCCGGCGGCGCCTCGCGTCGCAGCGACCGGGGTGACGAGCCTCCTGCCGAGCCGGGGCCGCTTCGACCAGGTGGTCCGGCCGGCAGCGCTCGTGGTCTCCTTCGGGCTGCTCCTGTTCGTCGGTGCGACGGCAGAGTCGGCGGCCCGGCCGGGAATGGGCCCGCGTGGTTGGGCGCCGGGTGCGCTGCCGGTCCACCTGTCGTCGGCCACCGTCACCGTTTTGCTCTGGGCCGCCTACCTTCTCGGTGCCGGCGCCGTGGGCCTGGCGCTGTGGCGGCCCCCCTCGCGGCCGGTCCGCTGGGCTCCGCTCGTCGCGCTCGGCCTCCTGGTCCTGCTCACCGCGCCGTTCGGCTCTGCGGACCACACCAACTACGCCGCCTACGGACGGATCGCCGCCCAAGGTGGTGACCCGTATGCCGTCGCGCCCGTCACGTGGTACGGCGGCAACGACCCGGTCACCAGCGCCGTCGAGCCGCCCTGGCGTATGACACCCAGCATCTACGGTCCGCTGGCCACGGCGGTCCAGGCGCTCACCTCGCTGGTCGGCGGGGACAACCTGCGGCAGACGGTCTGGCTGTGGCAGATGGTGGTCGTCGCCTGTTTCCTCGGCGTGCGCGCGATCTTGTTGCGGCTGGCCGAGACTGAACGCTCCCGTGCGCGCGTCGACGTGTTGTGGACGCTCAACCCGGTCGTGGTCGGGGTGCTCGTGTGCGGGGCGCACGTCGACGTCCTGGCGACGCTGGCTGTGGCCGCCGCCCTGCTGCTGGCTCGGCGCAACCCCCTCCTCGCCGGGCTCGCCGTCGGCGCGGCCGTGAGCACCAAAATCACCTACGGAGTGGTGGCGCTCGGACTGCTCTGGGGTTGGCGGCTGCTCGGCCGACGAGAGCTGTTCCGTCGCGCCGGCACCGGTCTGCTCGGCGTCCTGCTCGTGGTCGTGCCGCTCTACGTGTGGGCCGGGCCGCACGTCTTCCGCCAGCTCGGCAACGCCGGCGGCAGCAGCTCGCTGGCCACCGCCTGGTCACTGGTGGTGCAGGTTCTTCGTCACGTGATGCCCGAATGGGCCGTCACCACGCTGGTGTTCGTGCTCGCTGCCATCACCATGATCGTCTTGGCGGCGGTCCTCGCCAAGCTGCTGCACGCCGACGGACGCCGCCTCGACCGACGCCACCTTGACGGACACCGCGTCGTGCGCTCGGCGACGCTCGCCACCTTCGTGCTCACCACGGCATACGTCATCGCCGCTCCCTACTCGCTGCCGTGGTACGACGCGTTGACGTGGGCGCTGTTGCCGTTGCTCGTGCCGACCGCGGTGGACCGGGTGCTGCTGGCGAGGTATGCCGTGATGGCGCTGGCCTACGTGCCCGGCCGCGTGGTCGGGATGAGCACGTCGGTCGAGGCGTTCACGCTCGACTTCCGCCGTTGGTGGGCGCCCTGGGCGGGCTGGCTGACCTGGCTCGCGCTGGCGCTCATGGTGCGGCGGGTGGGTGCGCTGCGTCGTGAGTGGTGAGCGGATCGGCCACCGGCGTGGCGGTGCCTGCGGCTCGGCGGACCCCGACCGCGATGAGCAGCGGGATGGCCAAGGTGGCCCCGATCGCGGGAATCACGGTGCCGGAGTCGTTGGCGGCGAAGCCGATGACCCAGCAGATGGCGAGGGCGACCAGGCCAGGGCGCAACAGCGGGACGCCCTCCAGGGGCGCCAGCAGCCGCCCGGGCCGCGACGACGGGCGGGCCACCAGGTAGATCGCAGCCGCGAGGCCGACGGGCACCGCCATGGTCAGCGGCGAGCTGAGCAGGATGGCGACGTTCTGGTCGAGCTTGCGCCCGACCACCTCCGAGGCGTGGCCCTCGATGACCGACTGCACGAAGGCACCGAGGTGGGTGCGTGACGGAGCCGGCCGCAACCAGTCGAGGACGGCCAGCAGCGCGAGCAGCCCGACGGTCGCTCCGACGATGGCAGCGGCCCGGCGCCAGGTCAGCCGAACGCCGAGGGCCGCCAGCAGGAGGAAGCCGAAGGCAGGCACGAGGGCGGGCGGACCGCCGAAGTCGGCCCCCCAGCCGGGCCACCCGTCGACGAGCACCGCAGCGATGCCGAGCGCGACGACCGTGGCAGCGGCGAGCCGGCGCTCGCCGGAGGCGCGCAACGGCCCGGCCAACGCGACGGCGAGCACGAGGGCTGCCGTGCCGAAGAGCGCGAACGTGACGTTGCCCATGCCGTAGAAGCGTCCGCCCACCACCGGTTGCTCGCCGAGCAGCGACGACAGCTGCAGTCGTGACCCCGTCATCACGTCGAGGGCCAGGGCGATCACGGTGGCCGCGGAGACGACACCGGCGGGCCCGAGCAGTGGGCGTCGCCACGGTCCGGCGAGCGCGACCGCGCCGATCACCCCGGCGAACAGCGCGACGGCGCCGACCATCGCGAGCCCAGGCACGCCGGCCCGCCACCAAGGGAGGGCGTTGGCCAGGAACGTCGACACCGGGACTGCGGCCGCAGCCGTCGCGCAGCCGGCCACCCAGTCCGCGATCCGCTGCCTACGCCGGGAGCCCCGCCGGGTGCGCCGCCACAGCACCGCGCCGATGGCGTAGACGACGACCTGCAGCAGCCCCCAGGTGACGAAGAACGGGCCGACGAGCGGGCGCACCTCGTCGGCGGCTGCCCCCATGTCGCGCAGGGTCTGCAGCCGGTCCTGGGTCGCCGCCTGTGTCAGCCGGCTGCCGCCAGCCAGTGGGATGGCCTCGAGCGGTGCGCCGGAGACTGCTTCGGGCAGCGGCGCATCCGGCTGCGACCCGGGCTTCGGGCCCGCCTTCGACCCCGAGTCCGGTGCCGAGTCAGGGCGCGGCTCCGACGACGACTCGGCAAGGATCGTCGCGGTCACATCACTGGCCTGCACCAGGCCCGGCTGGCGGGTGGAGCTCGACCACGCCTCCCCGGCCGGGATGCCGGGCCCGGCGAGGGCCACCAGCCGCAGGTGCTCGGAGCGGCCAGCATCGGCGAGCCCCGTGACGAGGATGCGAGCGTCCTCCGGCGCCGCCGCGACGACCTGTGCGATCCTCCGGTTGCTGCGCCGGACCTGGTCGTCATGGCTGGTCTTCGGCTGCACGGCATCGCGCGGGTCGACGTCTCCCTGGTCCCTGACTGCACCGACGTCGACGATGGTCACCGGACAGCGTGAGAGCGGCAGGTCGGGACCGAAGGGGGTGTAGCGCGCGACCCGGCCGGACGGGTCGGCGGCCGCGATGGCGGCGCCCGGCCCGATGGCCTGGACGCACATCCCCTGCCGGTGCAGCGTCTGCGCGAGCAGGCCGGGCACGGCGTCGAGCGGGCGCGCGCTGGCCGCGTGACGCCATACGTCCCACCGCGGCACCTGCGTGACCGGACCGGCGTGGGGCAGGTGCGGCAGGGCACGGCAGGCGGGTTTGTCCTGGCCGCTGGCCGTCACCGCGGTCTCGGTCGAACCGCCCGGCCCGACGTCACCGGCCCGCTGCCCGGCCGAGAGCGAGAGCCAGCCATCGATCGGGCAGGTGTTGAGCTGGACCGATCGGACCGTCATGGCCGCCGTCGTCCCGCGGCGCAGGAGAGACCACAACGAGGGGGTGCCGTCGGGCGACACGTCCTGCCAGTCCAGGCCCGCCGCGCCGATGACGATGAGTGGGCCTCGCCCCTGGACCGTGCTCGGGGAGTGTGGCCCCTGCGCGGCTCGGATCCCGACGGCCGCCGCCGCCATCAGCACGAGAGCCGCGAGCACGACGGCGATCCAGCGGCGAGTCACCCGCACAGGTTAGGCGGTGGGGGTGCGACGACCCGGGCCCTGCACGCCCCGCGTGCTCGCCCCGGCCCGGTTTGCTCGCCTCAGACCGCTTCGGCGGGCGCGAAGAGCGGTCTGAAGCGAGCAAAGCGGCCGGGCCGGAGCACGGGCGGGACGTGTCACAGGATCGGCAGGTCTCAGAGGATCGGCAGGTCGAGGCCGAGGACGCCCAGCACGGTGACCGCCGCGAGGATCAGGCAGACGACGCCGCCGATCCGGCGGATGAGGACGACCGGCAGGTAGCGCAGCAGCGTCCGGCCGAGCAGCGCGGCGAGGCCGGAGACCAGCGCGAGCGCGGCGAACGCGCCCAGTCCGATGCTGACCGGTTCGTCGTACTTCACGACAAGGCCGGCCGTGAACAGCTGGCTCAAGTCGCCCCACTCGGCGAGGAAGAGGACGAGGAAGCTCGTGGTGACGGCCCGCAGGCCGGTGGCGCCGGGTCGGGCCTTGGCCTCGAACTCGTGCTCCGCCTCGGCCTCCTCCTGCTTGGCCTTCGCGGCACCGCGCAGCAGGATGATCCCGCCGACGAGGAAGAGCGCGGCGACGAGGATCTCGACCGGTGTGCGGGGGAGGCGCCCGATGAAACCACCGAGGGTCACGGCCACCAGGGTCTGGATCAGGAAGGCCGACGCGACCCCGATCCAGACCAGCAGCGGGCGGTAGCGCGTCGCGAGGACCAGGGTGGCGATGAAGGTCTTGTCCGGCAGCTCGACCACGAAGATCGTGGTGAAGGCCGTGAGCAGCAGGGCGAGATCCATGTCCCGCGAAGCCTAACGGGTGCGGCCCAGCGCCTTGAGAGCGACCGCGAGGTGGCCGCGGCGCGCCCGGCCCCGGCGTGTGGGTGGCCCGAGCAATACGCTCGGGCCTGTGAACCTGTCTGCCGGAACCGCCGGGACCCTGGCGGTCGTCGCCTGCGTCGTGGCGGTGCTGGCGCTGCTCATGGGGGTCGGGGCGCAGCTGCGGCTGACCCGGGTGAAGCGTCGCTACCGCGTCCTGTGGGGCGACGGCACCGCCGACGTCGCCACCGTGCTGGCCCGGCAGGACGACCGGATGACCGCGCTCGCCACGAGGGTCGACGGGCTGCGCCGCGAGGTCGTCAGCGGCAGGGACGACGTGCGGCAGAGCCTGCGGCACGTGGCCGTCGTGCGGTATGACGCCTTCGGCGACATGGGCGGCCGGCTCTCCTTCTCGGCAGCGATCATCGACGACGGCGGCGACGGGATCGTGCTGTCCTCGATCCACGGCCGCGGCGAGTCGCGCACCTACGCCAAGGGCGTCGTCCGGGGCGACAGCGACGTCACGCTGACACCCGAGGAGCAGCAGGCGCTCGCGGCGGCACGCACCGGCAACGACAGCGAGGGATGACGATGACGGCAGCGACAGCACCCGCGACACCGACGGCACGGCGATACGGTTTCCTCGGGCCGGCAGGGACGTTCACCGAGATGGCGCTGCGCAGCCGACCCGAGTCGGAGGGTGCCGAGTCCGTGGCCTTCGCGTCGGTGGACCTGGCGCTCACGGCGGTGCGCGACGGCGAGGTCGACGGCGCGATGGTGCCGATCGAGAACTCGGTCGAGGGCGGGGTGAGCGCCACCCTCGACGCGCTCACCCGGTCAGAGGGGCTGGTCATCGTCGGTGAGGCCCTGGTGCCGATCACGTTCGTGCTCGCCGCCCCCGCCGGCACCACGCTCGAGCAGGTGCGCCGGATCGGCACCCACCCGCACGCGTGGGCCCAGGTGCGTGGGTGGGTCGCGCAGCACCTGCCGGACGCGTTGTACGTGCCCTCGGGGTCGACCGCTGCCGCCGCGGCCGCGCTCTCCGGTGCGCCGCAGGAGCCGTCGGCCACCGGTGCGGAGGGTGCGGTCGCAGGCAGTGGTGAGCGGACGGCATACGACGCGGCGGTCTGTGCACCGGTGGCGGCCTCGAACCAGGGCCTGACCGTCCTCGCCGACGGCATCGAGGACCGGACGGGCGCGGTGACGCGGTTCGTGCTGGTCAGCCGCGCGGGGGTCGTGCCGGAGCCGACCGGCGCCGACAAGACGACGGTCGTGCTGTTCCAGCGCGAGGACCACCCGGGTGGGTTGCTGTCCTTCCTCGAGCAGTTCGCGACGCGGGGGATCAACCTCAGCCGGATCGAGTCGCGGCCGACCGGCGAGCGCCTCGGTGACTACTGCTTCTCGATCGACTGCGAGGGACACGTCGCCGACGAACGCGTCGGTGAGGCGCTGATGGGCCTGCGGCGGGTCTGCGCGCAGGTGCGCTTCCTCGGGTCCTACGGGCGCGCCGACCTGGCACCGGCGACGGTGGCGGCGGACACGACCGACGACGCCTTCATCGAGGCGAGGGACTGGCTCGGCATGCTCCGGCGGCCGCTTCCCTGACCCTCGGCTCGGCTCGGTCCGAGCCGTGCTCGGCCCAGGCCGCTTTGCGCGGTTCAGGCCGGTCCGCGGCGTCCGACACGCCGTCCGAGATGAGCAAAGGCGCCCGCGAACGAGCCGGTATGCCGGGTGGCCGGCTCAGGAGGGGACGCGCACCGTCAGGGCCAGGGGGTCGGCCCAGGCGATGATCTCCCGCGCCTGCCCGACCGGGTCACCGTCGAGCTGGACCTCGACCATCCGGTCGGTCTGCACCCGGACGTCGACCGACCGGTGGTGCTCCACCCGTTCGTGCCCGGCCCGGCGCCGGGTGACCACCCGACCGGCCACGGCGACCCACCCGACCACGCCCTGGGGCGACAGCACCACCGAGTCGAGCTCGCCGTCGTCGACCTCGGCGTCCGGCATGAGCACGAGTCCCCCCGTGAGCTTGCCGCAGTTGCCGACCAGCACCGACTGGACGCGGCGACTGATCGGCTCCTCACCGCCGAAGCTGGCACGCGCCCTGAAGCTCGACCCGGGCAGGTTCTTGAGCCCGGACACCCCATAGGCCAGCCAGCCCACCCTGGCCTTGAGCTTCTCCGGTGCGTCGCTGACCACGACGGCGTCGAAACCGATCCCGGCCATCACCATGAAGATGTGCTCCTCCGGAGCCTGGTGCTCCTCGGCGGGGACGATCTGGATCCGGCCCACGTCGATCCGCTTGTTGCGCCCGCCCAGTGCGACGAGTGCCGCCTCGCGCAGGTCATGGGGGAGGGAGAGGTTGCGGGCGAGCAGGTTGCCGGTGCCGGCGGGAAGGATGCCCATGGGGGTGTGCGAGTCGAGCAGCCCGATCGCCACGGCACGCACCGTGCCGTCTCCACCGAGGGCACACACCAGGTCGACGTCCTCCGCCAGTGCCGCCCTGGCCTGCCCGGTCCCGTGGTCGTCGACGGTGGTCTCGAGCCAGAGCGGTTCGTCCCAGCCTGCCTCGCGGCACGCGCGGCCGATGCGTTCGCGCGGCACCGAGGGATCGTTGAACTTCGTCGGGTTCACGATGATCGCGGCGCGCTTGGTGGGCGTCTCGCGGTCAGCGGAGCCGTCGCTGCCGTCGCGGAAGTGGTCGCGAGAGGGCCGGCGACGGCGCAGGTGTCGTCGCCCACCGACAGCCTCGTCGGAGCCTGCCGACCGACCCTGCCAGGCGAGCACGACCCAGGCCACCACGAGCAGCAGCACCGCGACGACGCCGAGGGCCACCGGGCCCGCAGAGTCTTTGAGCACAAGCGCACGTTACCCGACCGTAGGGGGAGAGAATGACGCACATGACCGCTCCCGATGACCGTCCGGAGCCTCCGGCCACGGTGGCCGACCCGAAGGACTGGACCGTGGTGGTCCGGGAGTCCTGCGCCGAGTGCGGCTTCGACCCCGCGCGCCTCCAGCGCCGCGAGCTGCCCGGCCGGATCCGCGACACCATCCCGCGTTGGCAGGCGGTGCTGACCCGATCCGGCGGGGCCCTGCACGACCGGCCGGCCCCCACGACCTGGTCGCCGCTCGAGTACGCCTGCCACGTCCGCGACGTCACCCACGTCTTCACCGGGCGGCTCGACGTCATGCTGCGCGAGGACGACCCGTCGCTGCCGTCGTGGGACCAGGACGCCGCCGCCGTGGAGGGCCGCTACTGGCGAGAGGACGCCGGCCAGGTCGCGGAAGCGTATGCCGAGGGAGCGGCAGTGCTCGCCGGTGCCTTCGACTCCGTCCCCGACTCCGCGTGGGACCGCCCGGGTCGCCGCAGCGACGGCTCGGCCTTCACCGTCGAGACGCTCGGCGCCTACTGTCTGCACGACCTCGAGCACCACCTGACCGACGTCGGCGCGACGCCCCGCTGACACCCCTCACCTCCCCCTCCCATAGTTGCTGGGGTATGGCGTCGTCGGTGACGCCCTTTCCCAGCAACTACGCATCTCCCGGCAACTCCACCGCCGGACAACTGGGGTGAGGCGTGCGGGGGTGCGCCGATAGGCTCGGGCGCGTGATCGACATACGACTCGTGCGTGAGGACCCGGAGCGGGTGCGTGCGTCGCAGCGCGCCCGCGGTGAGGACGAGGGGATCGTCGACGCGATCCTCGCTGCCGACGAGGCGCGCCGGTCGTCCCTGACCGAGTTCGAGCGGTTGCGGGCCGAGCAGAAGTCGTTCGGCAAGCAGGTCGCCGCGGCCAAGGGTGAGGAGAAGGCGGCGCTCGTCGCGCAGGCCAAGGCCACCTCCGACAAGGTCAAGCAGCTGCAGGCCTCGGCCGACACCGCTTCGGAGGACCTCGACGCGCTCGTCCGCCGCCTGCCCAACGTCATCGAGGAGGGCATCCCGAGCGGTGGCGAGGACGATTACGCGGTGCTCGAGACGGTGGGTGCGCCACGCGATTTCGCGGCGGAGGGCTTCGAGCCGCGCGACCACCTCGAGCTCGGTGAGCTGCTCGGGGCGATCGACATGGAGCGCGGTGCCAAGGTCAGCGGCGCGCGGTTCTACTTCCTCACCGGTGTCGGGGCCCGGCTGGAGCTCGCGATCCTCAACCTCGCGATTGCGCAGGCGATCGAGCACGGCTTCACGCCCATGATCACACCGACCCTGGTCAAGAGCGACGTCATGCATGGCGCGGGGTTCCTCGACGCCCACGCCGACGAGGTCTACCGGCTCGACGACGACGACCTCTACCTCACCGGCACCTCCGAGGTGGCGCTCGCCGGCTACCACGCCGACGAGATCCTCGACCTCTCGGACGGTCCGAAGCGGTATGCCGGGTGGTCGGCCTGCTACCGCCGCGAGGCCGGGTCCTACGGCAAGGACACCCGCGGCATCATCCGGGTGCACCAGTTCCAGAAGGTCGAGATGTTCTCCTACTGCCGGCCCGAGGACGCGGCCGACGAGCACCAGCGGCTGCTGGGCTGGGAGCGCGAGATGCTCGCCAAGATCGAGGTGCCCTACCGGATCATCGACACGGCGGCGGGCGACCTCGGCGGTCCGCCGGCGCGCAAGTTCGACTGCGAGGCCTGGGTGCCGACGCAGGGCCGCTACCGCGAGCTGACCTCGACCTCGAACTGCACCACCTATCAGGCGCGCCGGCTCGGTATCCGCGAGCGTGACCCGAACTCGGAGAAGGGCACGACCCGCCACGTGGCGACCCTCAACGGCACGCTCGGCACGACCCGCTGGATCGTGGCGATCCTGGAGAACCACCAGCAGGCCGACGGTTCCGTGGTGGTGCCCGAGGCGTTGCGGCCCTACGTCGGTCTGGACGTCCTGCGCCCAGCCTGACCCGGGCCGGGCGTCCCGCGAGCAGCACACGTGGC
This sequence comes from Segeticoccus rhizosphaerae, assembly GCF_005222685.1. NCBI lineage: Bacteria > Bacillati > Actinomycetota > Actinomycetes > Micrococcales > Intrasporangiaceae > Segeticoccus > Segeticoccus rhizosphaerae. The sequence continues at coordinate 24,817 of NZ_SWMA01000030.1, read as the reverse complement.
GGCGAACCGCACAGGTAAACGTGTGCCGCTCGCCGCGAGGTGTGCGACTCGTCGGGGCGTGTTCTACCCGGCGTCGGAGTGGACCACACTCACCCCAGCGGAGCGTCATGCCGCATTGGTCCACGCCACGGCCCTCGTGTCCGGGGACGACCTGCACTTCTCCCACCGCAGCGCGGCCGCCGTGTGGAAGCTGCCCGTCCTCGGCGCCCAACCGTGGCGGGTTGACGTGATCAGCTCGGGGGCCAGCGGATCGACGCGACCTGAGCCGCACGGTGCCACTGGCTGGCGGGGTCACGAGAGGTGGCGAAGCTGCCAGTGCGGTCGCGTGGTCGGTCGAGGGCCCACCTGGTGAGTGAGCTGGCCGACGGACGAGCCGAGTCGCCCGGTGAGTCGCTCAGCCGCGTGCGGATGTTTGAGCTCCGGCTGCTGAGGCCGGAGCTGCAGGTCGAGGTCCGTGATGTGGACGGCCTCGCCGGACGGTGCGATTTCGGGTGGGAGGAGCAGCGATTGCTGGGCGAGTTCGACGGCAGGGTCAAGTATGGCCGGCTGTGTTGCGACTCCGCGGAAGAGGCTGCCGAGACCTTGTGGCGGGAGAAGCGACGCGAGGACCGTCTACGCCGCACCGGGGCGCTGGTGGCGAGGTGGGTGGGGGCCGACGTCTGGGACGGGAGGTGGCTGCTCGGCATACTGCGTCAGTTAGGGCTGGTGCCCACGCCGAGGCGAGGGTGGCTGTGAGCTCCGGTCACGCCCTCCGCCCACGAGCAACACACTTGGCGACGAACCGCACAGGTAGAGGTGTGCAGTTCGTTGGCAAGTGTGCTCATCTGGGCTGCGGCGCGACCGCATAGGGTGCATCCGTGACTGCGCGCAACGGCTCCGATCCGGTCCTGGTCGCCCTCGACGTCGACGGCACGACCATCCACCACGACGGCACCATGTCGCCGGCGGTGAAGGATGCGGTGCAGGCGGTCGCAAGCGAGGGCCACCACGTGGTCATCGCGACGGGCCGTTCGGTGCTCGCCACCCTGCCGATTCTCGAAGAACTCAAGCTGACAACCGGATTCGCCGTCTGCTCCAACGGCGCCATCACCATCGCCATCGACCCGTCCGCGCCCGGTGGCTACGAACAGCTCGAGACGGTCACGTTCGATCCGGCACCCGCCCTGAACCTGCTGCGGGACTCGTGGCCGGACGCCGTGGTCGCGGTGGAGGAGGTGGGCGTCGGGTTCAAGGTGAGCGCACCGTTTCCCGACGGGGAACTGATGGGTGCCCTGCGCGTCGTCCCCTGGGAGGAGCTCGTCTCCCACCCGGCGACGCGTGTCACGTTTCGCAGCCCGACCGGCACGTCCGAGGACTTCATGGACCTGGTCGAGCGGATCGGGCTGCACGGTGTCAACTATGCGGTGGGCTTCACCGCGTGGCTCGACATCAATCCCGAAGGCGTCTCCAAGGGGTCCGCGCTCGAGCAGGTCCGACGTCGGATCGGGGTCGAGCCGTCCCTCACGGTGGCCGTCGGCGACCAGCGCAACGACCTGGAGATGCTGCGCTGGGCGGCCCGAGGCGTGGCCATGGGTCAGGCGCCGGACGAGGTGAAGCAGGCGGCCGACGAGGTCACGTCGGACGTCGACGATGACGGGCTCGTGCCGGTGCTGCGCTCCCTTCTGTGGTGAATCTGTTGTGAACGCTCCACCGCCGCAGCGCCCCGCAGCAGTTTGACGCAGCAGCCTCAACCCAATAGCGTCGTGGGTCGCTCCACACCGGGTCAGGGCCCCGGGAGCACCCCTGGTCCCCGCCGGACCGGCGACCCGGGACGGACGGGCACGTCCCGTTCAGGGGCTAGGCACCCGGAGCGGCGCCCGCTACCCTGATTGTCGACAAAATGACAATCGAGGAGGATCGCGCCCCGGCGCGTGGGGTGGTCCCGAAGTCACTCACGTACCGCAACCCGCCCGCACCGCAACCCGTCCGACCGAACCATCCGGCCAACTCAGCAGCGACCGGGCACGAGTTCTCTCGCCCGTGGCCCGGTCTGCGTCTAGGAGGACCAGACCATGGGATCCACACCGACGAACGCGAATCCACCCGAATCAGAACCGGGAGAGAAGGTCGCGCCACCTGACGTCCTGCGCAAGGCGGTCGCGGCCTCCGCGCTCGGCAACGCGACCGAGTGGTTCGACTACGGCGTCTACGCCTACGTGGCCACCGAGATCGGCGACGCGTTCTTCCCCGGCGACTACTCCACACTCGGAGCACTGCTCGTCTTCGCCGTCTCCTTCGTCCTTCGTCCTCTGGGCGGCATCGTCTGGGGCCCGTTGGGCGACCGACTGGGACGGTCGACGATTCTCGCCACGACCATCCTGCTGATGTGCGTGGCCACCTTCCTGGTCGGCTGCCTGCCCACCTACGACAGCGTTGGCATCCTCGCGCCGATCCTGCTGATCATCCTGCGCGTGGTGCAAGGCTTCTCGACCGGTGGTGAATACGGCGGGGCCGCCACGTTCATGGCGGAGTACTCGCCTGACAAGAAGCGCGGTTTCTGGGGCAGCTTCCTCGAGTTCGGCACCCTCGGCGGCTTCACCGCTGCCGTCGTCGTGGTCTTCGTCGTCAACCAGATCGTCGGTGACCAGGCCATGCACGACTGGGGCTGGCGCATCCCCTTCCTGCTGTCCCTGCCGCTCGGTGGCATCGGCCTCTACCTGCGGCTGAAGATGGAGGACACCCCCGTCTTCCAGGAGCTCGAGTCGGAGGGCGAGTCCGAGAGCGGCGCCACGACGGCGCTCAAGGACCTGTTCGTCAACCACTGGCGGCCGATCCTGCAGCTGTTCGGGTTGGTGATCGCGTTGAACATCGCCAACTACACCCTCTTGGCCTACATGCCGACCTATCTGCAAGAGACCCTCGACATGTCGTCCTCCAGCACCGACCTGCTGGTCATCATCGGCCAGGTCTGCATGATGGCGGTGATCCCGGTCGCCGGATCCCTGTCCGACCGGATAGGACGCAAGCCGTGCTGGTGGATCTCGCTCGTCGGGCTGTTCATCCTGGCCGCGCCGATGTTCTGGTTGATGAGCAAGGGTTTCGTGTGGGCGGTCATCGGATTCACCGTGATGGGACTGGTCTACCTGCTCCAGCTCGGGACCATCTCGGCAACCTTCCCGGCGATGTTCCCGACGCAGGTGCGCTACTCCGGGATGGCGATCTCCTACAACGTCGCCACCGCTGCCTTCGGGGGCACCGCGCTCGCCGTCAACGAGCACTTCATCAAGGTCACCGGCAACAACCTGTTTCCGGCGTTCTACATGATGGGCGCGATGGTGATCGGCATGATCGCGCTCTACTTCGTGGTCGAGACCAAGGGCGCGTCGCTGCGCGGCACAGGCACGCCCGGTGTCATCTCCCGGCCCGCCGGCAGGCGTCCGGGCGGACCGTCCCGGCGCCCCCAGCCCGACCCCATGCTGTAGCCGAGCGGCCGCGCCCGCGGCTCGACACGGCATACCAGGACGTGGCCGTCGCCCTCAGCGAGGTGCGGCGGCCACGTTTGTCGTCGGCCGGTGGCGGGTAACTCCTAGGGCTGCACCGCGCTGCAGAGGGAGAGGCCCATGACGTCGCCGGCAGAGGAACCCGTCGAGCAGGGTGGAGAAGTTCCCGTCGTCCCCAACCCGGTGCTGCGCAGGGCGGTCGGCGCCTCGATGATCGGCAACGCGACCGAGTGGTACGACTACGGCGTCTACGCCTACCTGGTCGTGGAGCTCACGCACAACTTCTTCCCCGGGAAGTACGGCCAGCTGGCCACGCTCCTGGTGTATGCCGTGTCGTTCGTCCTGCGTCCGCTCGGCGGCGTCGTCTGGGGCCCGATCGGCGACCGGATCGGCCGCAACAAGGTCATGGCGATGACCATCATCCTGATGGCGCTCGGCACGTTCTTCGTCGGCGTGATCCCGAGCTACGACTCGATCGGCATCTGGGCGCCGGTCCTGCTCATCTTCCTGCGCGTGGTGCAGGGTTTCTCGACCGGTGGTGAATACGGCGGGGCCGCCACCTTCATGGCGGAGTACGCCCCCGACGAGAAGCGCGGATTCTGGGGGTCCTTCCTCGAGTTCGGCACGCTGGCCGGCTTCAGCGGTGGCATCGTCATCACCCTGATCCTGCGAGCCGTCCTCAGCGATGACGCCATGACGTCGTGGGGGTGGCGGATCCCGTTCCTCATCGGCCTGCCCCTCGGCCTGGTCGGTCTCTACCTGCGCACCAGGATGGAGGACACGCCGGTCTTCCGCCGGTTGCAGGAGAAGCAGGAGGTCGAGCTCGAGGCAACAGGCGCGCTGAAGGACCTGTTCCGCCTCTACTGGCGTCCGATCATCCACCTGTTCGGCCTGGTCATCGCCCTGAACATCGCGGACTACACGCTGCTCACCTACATGCCGACCTACATGCACGCGACGCTCGGCATATCCCAGACCAATGCGGACATCGTGGTGCTCATCGGTCAGCTGACCATGATGGGACTGATCTGGATCGCGGGGGCGACCTCCGACCGCGTCGGGCGAAAACCGTTGTGGTGGTTCTCACTGATCGGGCTGTTCATCGTCGCCACGCCCTGCTTCTGGCTGATGTCAAAGGGATTCGGCTGGGCGATCGTCGGGTTCACCGTGATGGGTCTGATCTTCCTGCCGCAGCTCGGGACGATCTCGGCTACCTTCCCCGCCATGTTCCCGGCCCACGTGCGCTATGCGGGGATGGCGATCAGCTACAACGTCGCGACGGCGGCCTTCGGTGGGACCGCGGCCTTCGTCAACGACGCGTTGGTCGGCGCGACCGGCAACGACCTGATGCCGGCGTTCTACATGATGGCCGCGATGGTCATCGGGATGATCGCGCTCATCGGGGTCCCGGAGACGGCAGGGCTTTCCATCCATGGCCGCCGGGTGCCGGGGGTGGCCGACGAGGACCAGCCCGGCATCCACAACCTGTCCACCTGACGGCATCGGCGCCGTGCGACCGAGGGACCGGCCGCACGGCGCCGATCAGGCAGCCGTGCCGATGCTCAGCTCGTGACGGCCTCGACGGCGTCGCGCCAGATCGAGGCGGCCTCCTGGACGTCCTCGGACTTCACGACCAGGGCCGGGATGAAGCGCACCACCTGGCTCCAGGGCCCGCAGGTGAGCAGCAGCAGACCGCGCTTGGCGGCCTCCTGCTGGGCCGCGGCAGCCGTCCTGCCGTCCGGGTTGCCGTTGGCGTCGCGGAACTCGTTGCCGATCAACAGCCCCAGACCGCGGACGTCGGTGATCTGCTTGTGGTCGGCCGCAACCGCCGCGAGGGCCTGCTTGAGCTCCGCGCCGCGCTCCGCCGAGTTCTCGACCAGCTTCTCGTCCCTGATGACGTCCATGGTGGCCAGGGCGGCTGCGCACGCGACGGCGTTGGCGCCATACGTGCCGCCCTGCGATCCGGGCCAGGCCTTGTCCATCAGCGCGGAGGACGCGGCGATGCCCGAGAGTGGGAATCCAGACGCAAGGCCCTTGGCGGTGACCAGCACGTCGGCCTTGATGTCGAAGTGCTCGCCGCCCCAGAACTTGCCGGTGCGGCCCCAGCCGGTCTGCACCTCGTCGACCACGAGCAGGATGCCGTGCTTGTCGGCGCGCTCGCGCAGTCCGGCGAAGAAGCGCTCGTTGCCGGGCACGTAGCCGCCCTCACCCAGCACCGGTTCGACGACGAACGCCGCTGTGTCGTTGGGCGCGCTGAGGGTCTGCAGCACGTAGTCGAGCTGCTTGAGCGCGAAGTCGGTTACCTCCTCCTGCGGCCAGCCGAAGTGGCCCGGGTCGGGGAACGGCGAGACGTAGACCCCGGCCATGAGCGGCGCGAAGCCGGACCGGAACTTGGTGCCCGACGACGTCATCGACGCAGCGGCCACCGTGCGGCCGTGGAACCCACCGTGGAACACGATGATGTTGGGCCGACCGGTCGCCTGGCGGGTGAGACGCAATGCCGCCTCGATCGCCTCGGAGCCGGAGTTGGCGAAGAACGTGCGGTCCATCCCGGCCGGCAGTACCTCGCCCATCCGCTCCGCGAGCGTGAGCAGCGGCCGGTGCATCACCGTGGTGTACTGCCCGTGGATCAGCGTGCCGACCTGCTTCTGCGCGGCCTCGACGACGCGCGGGTGGCAGTGCCCGGTGCTGGTGACCCCGATGCCCGCGGTGAAGTCGAGATAGCGACGGTCGTCCTCGTCATACAGGTAGACGCCCTCGCCGCGTGCGGCGATGACCCCCGTTGCCTGCTTCAGGATCTGCGAGAGCTCAGCCACCTGTCCTCCTCTGGTAGATTGTTGACAATCACACTAGGAACGTGAGCCGCCAAAGTCAACGCGGACGTATGTCGCTGCTCACCGTAGGCTGGAAACGCACCAACACACACACCCTGACGAGATCCACAGCAACGAGGAGGCGAGATGGTCAGCACCGGGACCCCGGACACCACGAGCACGCAGGAGGCCGTCGTCCAGGCGGTCCCGAAGCAGCTGTTCATCGACGGGGGGTGGGTCGATGCCGAGGGTGGGAAGAGGTTCGATGTGCTCGACCCGTCCACCGGAGAGGTGCTCTGCTCGGTCGCGGACGCGAGCCCTGCCGACGGGCGCAAGGCCCTCGATGCCGCGGTCGCCGCGCAGGCCTCCTTCGCCGCCACCTCGCCCCGCGAGCGCGCCGACATGCTGATGAGGGCGTTCGACCTGCTGCACGAGCGGATCGACGACCTGGCCCGGCTGATGACGCTGGAGATGGGCAAGCCGCTGGCCGAGGCGAAGGGTGAGATCTCCTACGCGGCCGAGTTCCTGCGTCACTTCGCCGGCGAGGCCGTGCGCATCAACGGTGGTTACCAGGTCGCGCCGGCAGGTGGCTCGCGCTTCCTCGTGACGCGGCAGCCGGTCGGGCCGTGCCTGCTGATCACCCCGTGGAACTTCCCGATGGCCATGGGCACCCGCAAGATCGGGCCGGCCATCGCGGCGGGCTGCACGTCGGTGATCAAGCCTGCCCACCAGACACCGCTGTCGATGCTGGCCTTCATCGACATCCTCCGCGAGGCGGGCGTGCCGGACGGCGTGGTCAACTGCGTGACCGCGATGGACTCCGGTGGCGTGATGGAGCCGCTGATCCGGTCGGGGCTGGCGCGCAAGCTGTCCTTCACCGGCTCGACCAAGGTCGGCAAGATCCTGCTCGAGCAGTGTGCCGAGCACGTGCTGCGCACCTCGATGGAGCTCGGCGGCAACGCGCCGTTCATCGTCTTCGAGGACGCCGACCTCGACGAGGCGGTCCAGGGCGCGATGGCGGCGAAGATGCGCAACATGGGGGAGGCCTGCACGGCCGCCAACCGGATCTACGTGCACGAGAGCGTGATCGACGACTTCGGCAAGCGGCTGGCGGAGACCATGGCCGGCCTGACGGTGGGCCGCGGCGTCGACGAGGGCACCACGGTCGGACCCCTCATCGACGACGCCGCCCAGAACAAGGTGAGCGAGCTCGTGGCCGACGCGGTCGAGCGCGGCGCCGAGCTGCTGACCGGTGGGCAGACGCCTGACGGCGCGGGCTACTTCTACCCACCGACGGTGCTGACCGGCGTCTCCAAGGACGCACGGATGGCCACCGAGGAGATCTTCGGCCCGGTGGCACCCCTCACCCCGTTCAGCGAAGAGGAGGAGGCGATCAAGGCGGCCAACGACACCGAGTTCGGCCTGGTGGCCTACGTCTACACCAACGATCTGCGTCGCTCGCTGCGCGTCGCCGAAGCGCTTGAGAGCGGCATGGTCGGCCTCAACCAGGGTGTGGTCTCCAACCCGGCAGCACCGTTCGGCGGGGTCAAGCAGTCGGGGCTCGGCCGTGAGGGCGGCCCGACCGGCATCGACGAGTTCCTCGAGACGAAGTACATCGGCATCACCATGTGAGCCCCCGCGGCCGAGCCGCTCCACCTGACCGGACACCGCTGCGCTCGCGCAGGCGGTGTCCGGTCAGGAGGCGGGGGTCGCCACCGCTGTCGTGAGACGCCGGACCGCGTCCTCCATGTGTGCGATGAGCAGCCGGTCGGTGAGGGCGGTGTCGCCGGCGCCGAGCGCCTCGGCGATGTCGCGGTGCTCCGCGACCCGGTCGTCGGAGAAGCGGTAGCTCTCCTCCAGGGCGGTGATGCACATCCGGGTCTCGGTCAGCAGCGTCTCGTGGATGCGCGACAGCCGGGTGCTGTGCGCGTGCGAGACGAGGGTCTGGTGGAAGGTCATGTCGGCCTCGGTCATCCGCGAACGCTGCTTGCGGGCGCTGGCGTTGACCATGGTGTCCACGACCGAGAGGAGGGCCTCGCTCGCGTCTGCTGGGTCGCGCTGCATGATCTGCTCCGCGGCCGCGCGCTCGATGGCGCTCCGCGCGACGTACATGTCACGGACGTTCTCCGGTGTCATCTGGATCACGAAAAGTCCGCGGTTGCGGATCGAGATGAGCAGTCCTTCCTGGGTGAGGCGCTGCATGCCCTCCCGGAGGGGGCCGCGACTCACGCCGAGCTCGCGAGCCAGCTCGGCCTCATACAGCTGCGTGCCCGCGGGCAGCTCACCGTGGCCGATTGCCAGACGCAGCTTCTCGGCGATGATGCTGGGGGTCGACTTCTGCACCAGCGGCTCGATGAAGCCCCGGGTGGTCATCGGAAAAGGCTTCCCATCTCCGGGAGCTCGGGCACAGGCCCCAAGAGTCGCAGACCCTCCCAGATGGTCACCTGGTTGGCCGTGAGGACTGGTATGCCGGCCGCTTCCTCGAGCGCGTCCAGCTGGCCGAGCGTGTGCATCGCCGTGTCGGGGACGAGCACGGCGTCGGCTCCCTCACGGTCGGCCCCGCGGACGAGGCCGACGACCTGGTCGTCGGCGAGCGTGCCCACCTCGGCCGCGGTGTAGATGCCGTGGCTGCCCATGGCCGTGACCTCGAAACCGCCGTCCTGGAGGAACCCGACGAAGCGCTGCGCCACGTCCTCAGGATATGAGGCGGCCACCGAGACCCGTTGGAGACCAACCGACTTCAGCGCCTCGACGAAGGCGATCGATGTCGAGGAGGTGGGTAGTCCCACCAGGTGGGACAGCTCGTCGACCTGCTTGCGTGCTCCGTCCCAGCCGAAGACGAAGCTGCCGGAGGTGCACGCCCACATCACCGAGTCGGGGCTCTGCTCGAGCAGCTGCCGAGCGCCCTCTGCCAACCGGGTGGGGCCACCGAGGTCGAGCAGTGCGCCGACCTCGTGGGCGTCCTCACCGACGGAGGTGTGCACGAGGGGCAGCCGGAGGGCGCCGTCCAGCCGTTTCTCCAGCATCGGGAAGTCGTCTTCCGCGCTGTGCCCGGGGTAGAGCAGACCGACGGTCGGTGGGGTGTTGCGGTGTCCAGTGCTCATGAGAACCTCGTGGTGGTTTCTTTGGCAAAAGCCGAGACAACGTGTGCGCAGTCCGTGAGGATTGTTGACAATAGTACAGGCCAACATTACGTTTCACGATGACGGCACGGCATCTTTTGCGCGATCTGACCCTGGTCGCCGTCGTCGTCCCAGAGGATCGGAGTGGGCATGACCAGCGAGATCTCCCGAAGGACCCTGATGCGCAGCGCCGGAGCAGCCGGCCTGATCGTCCCGGCCGCGATGCTGATGACTGCGTGCAGCTCCACCGAGAAGCCGGCCTCCGTCGGCGAGGGCGGCACGGGCAGTGCGGCGGCCGGTGGAGGCGACGATCTGCTCGCCAAGGGCAAGAAGCAGGGCTACCTGCGGGTCGGCATCGCCAACGAGCCGCCCTACACGAAGGTCACCGCCGACGGGAAGGTCACCGGCTGCGAGCCGGACGTCTTCCGGGCCGTCGTGAAGTCGATGGGCATCCCGGACGTCCAGGGCATCATCACGCCGTACAACGGCATGATCCCCGGCCTGAAGGCGAACCGCTGGGACGCCATCACCGCGGGCTTGTTCATGAAGCAGTCCCGCTGCGCGGAGGTGAACTACTCCGAGCCGGTGATCGTCTCCACCGAGTCGTTCGGTGTGCCCGAGGGCAACCCCAAGCACATCACCACGGTCAAGTCGGTGCTCGACAACAAGGACCTCAAGATCGTCGTGCTTCCCGGTGGCTTCGAGGAGGGAATCCTCAAGACCGCCAAGGTGCCGGACAGCCAGATGATCCGAATCAACAACAACCGCAGCGGCGTCGAGGCGGTGCTCGCCGGCCGTGCCGACGCGTTCTTCCTGCCGACCCTGTCGCTACGAGCCCTGGCGAAGACCGAGAAGGGGCTGGAGGTCACCGCCCCGGTCGAGGACGCACCCAAGACCGGTTCCGGTGCGGCGTTCCGGCAGAGTGACGAGTCGTTCCTCACCGAGTACAACAAGCACCTCGCCAAGCTCAAGGACGGCCCGGAGTTCGCCAAGATCCTCGACAAGTGGGGCTTCGACCCCGACGCGGTCAAGGGCGTCACCGCCAAGGAACTCTGCAAGAACCCGGGCTGAGCCATGCTCGAAGCAGGTTGCTTCACCACAGAAGGGTGAGAGCCGGTGCCTACTGACTTCTGGGACCCTGCCTTCTGGTCATACACCACGCCCTTGCTCTGGAAGGGCCTGCAGTACACCCTGCTCATCACCGTGCTCGGTATCGCCGTGGCACTGGTCACGGCCTTCGTCGCCGGCCTCGGGAGGTTGTCCGAACACCGGCCGGCCCGGTGGATCTCCCTCGGCTTCATCGAGGTGTTCCGGGGCACGTCGCTCGTGGCGCAGTTGTTCTTCTTCTTTTACGCCCTGCCCCAGTTCGGAGTGCAGCTGTCTCCCATCGCCGCCGGCGTCATCGCCCTCGGGCTCAACGAGGGGGCCTATGCCGCGGAGATCGTGCGGGGCTCGATCCAAGGCCGCACGGCCGGGCAGAACGAGGCCTGCATCGCGCTCAACATGGGCAAGACCCTGCGGATGCGCCGGGTCCTCATCCCACAATCGGTCCCCACGATGCTGCCCTCCTTCGGCAACGTCATGGTCGACCTCCTGAAGAACAGTTCGCTGGTCTCCTTCATCACGGTCACCGAGCTCACCACCATGGCTCAGTTCATCCGCAACGACATGGGGCGCACCGCGACGGTCTTCCTCCTGGTCCTCGTCATCTACTTCATCCTGTCGCAGGTCCTGGCGCTCCTCAGCAGGTTCCTCGAGCAGCACTTCGCGATCGACAAGACCCGTCGGTCGATCTTCCGAGGCACGCGACGGCTCGACCCGGTCGGGGGTGGGATCGGATGATGGGCTCCACCCTCGCCGCAGCAGGCGGCCAGACCTGGGACAGTGCGTTCGCCAAGTCGCTGATCCCGACGATGCTGGAGGGGCTCTGGACGACCATCCAGATCACCCTCGCAGGCATGGCGATCGCCCTGGTCGTGGGCCTGGTCGTGGCCATCATCCGACGGTCGAAGATCCCGGTGATCTCGCAGCTGTTCGGCTTCTACGTGCAGTTCGTCCGAGGCACCCCCCTGTTGATCCAGGCCTACTTCGCCTACATCCTGCTGCCTGACTACGGCCTCACGTTGAGCCCCCTGGTGACCGGCATCATCGTCCTCGGTATCAACTACAGCGCCTATACCGCGGAGGTCTACCGGGCGGGAGTCGAGGACGTACCCGTCGGCCAGTGGGAAGCAGCGACCGCGCTGTCTCTGCCCATCCAGCGCACCTGGGGCAGGATCGTGCTTCCGCAGGCCCTCCGCTCGGTCACGCCAGTTCTTGGCAACTATCTGATCCAGATGTTCAAGGACTCCGCAGTTCTCTTTGCCATCAGCGTCTACGAGCTGATGGGACACGTCGACACGATCGGGTCCGACACCTACCGCTACCTCGAACCGGTCACGATCGCGGCCGCGCTGTACCTGATCGTGAGCCTCATCTCTTCCCAGTTCGTCCGACTCCTGGAGCGTCGCCTTGTCCTCTCCCGCTGACCAGCCCGTCCCGGCCGGGGTCTCGACAACCGGTCCTCGTGCCACCTCCGACTCGATGATCTCGTTCCGCGGCGTGAGCAAGTCGTGGGGTGACAACCACGTGCTCCGCTCGCTCGACTTCGAGGTCGCTCCCGGTGAGAAGGTCTGCATCATCGGGCCCTCCGGGTCGGGCAAGACCACCATCCTGCGCATCCTGATGACGCTCGAGACCCCCGACGAGGGCCTGGTCGTCGTCAACGGCGGCACGCTCTGGGACGTGAAGAAGGGGGGACACGCGAAGGAGACAAAGGAGATGAAGGCCACCCGCCGCAACGTCGGCATGGTCTTCCAGTCCTTCAACCTGTTCCCCCACATGACCGCCCTCGAGAACGTGATGGAGGCCCCGGTCAAGGTCCTCAAGCTGGACAAGCAGGAGGCGCACCAGCGCGCGGTCGAGCTGCTGGGCATGGTCGGGTTGTCCGACCACCTAAACCACAAGCCGGGCCGGCTCTCCGGCGGCCAGCAGCAGCGGGTTGCGATCGCGCGGGCCATGGCGATGCGGCCGACGGTCATGCTCTTCGACGAACCGACCTCGGCCCTCGACCCCGAGCTGATCGGTGAGGTGCTCGAGGTGATCCGCGAGCTCGCGACCGGCACCGACATGACGATGCTGATGGTGACGCACGAAATGCGCTTCGCCGAGGAGATCTCCGACCGCGTCGTGATGTTCGACAAGGGCGTCGTGGTCGAGAAGGGCCCGCCCGCCCAGATCTTCAAGAGTCCAGAGCATGAACGCACCCGGAAGTTCCTGCGCGCCGTGTTGGACTATTAGCGGGTGACCGCACCAGCACCCGTCCGCGCCGTCGAGTTCGACGTGGGCGCCCTCGAGGCGACCCTGCGTGCACAGCTTCGTGGGCGCGTCTCGTCCGACCCCGGCACGCGAGCGCTGTATGCCGTTGACGCGTCGTTGTACCGCGTCCCGCCCGAGCTGGTGGTCGTCCCCGTAGACCGTGAGGACCTCGCTGCCGCAGCACAGCTCACCGCCGACGCCGGGGCGCCGGTCGTGCTCCGGGGCGGTGGCACCTCGATGGCCGGCAATGTGATCGGCGGGGTCGTCATCGACGGGTCCCGACACGTCAACCGCATCCTTGATCTCGATCCCGCCGCTCGGACCGCTGTCGTCGAGCCCGGGGTCGTCCTGAGCGACCTGCAGGCTGCAGCCGGCCGGCACGGCCTCGCCTTCGGCGCCGATCCCTCATCCGGCACGCGGGCGACGTTGGGCGGCATGATCGCCAACAATGCCTGTGGCGCCCACTCGGTCGCCTGGGGCACGACGGCCGACAACGTCCGTGCACTGGACGTGGTGCTCACGGGCGGTGACCGGCTGAGCCTGTATGCCGCACGGCCGGAGGAGGACCCGGCGGCCCGCGCGGCGTGGCTGTCCGACCGTCCCGGCCGCGAGGGCGAGATCAACCGCGGTCTGCTGGCCCTTGCGCGGGAGAACAAGCTGGTCATCGGGCGCCGGTTCGGCCAGTTCTCGCGGCAGATCTCCGGATATGCGCTCCACCGGCTGTTGCCGGAGCACGGGCACGACGTCGCCCGCCTCCTCTGCGGGTCGGAGGGCACTCTCGCCACGACCCTGACGGCGACCCTGGGCCTCACGCCGCTCCCCGCGGCAAAGGTGTTGCTGGCTCTAGGCTTTCCCGACGCCCCCAGCGCGGCCGACGCGGTGCCTCACCTGCTGCCCCACCGACCGCTGACCATCGAGTCGGTCAGCGCCACGTTGGTCGACCGTCTGCCCGACCACGTGCGGCGCGCCGCGCAGGCGGCCGGGTTGCCCGACGGCAAGACGTGGCTGCTGGTCGAGGTGGGCGGCGAGAGCATCGAGACCGCCGAGTGTGCCGGACGCGCCATGGCCGACGAGCTGCGCGACGCCCGCCTCGACGTGTCGTCGTCGCTCGTGCGCGATCCCGCGGCACAGGCCGTGCTCTGGCGCTGCCGCCGTGACGGCACCGGGCTCGCGACCCGCCGGGCCGACGGTGCCGAGATGTGGGGCGGGTGGGAGGACGCGGCCGTGCCCCCGGCCCGGCTGGGGGAATACCTCCGCCGTCTCGACGAGCTGCTCGCACGGCACGGACTGTCCGGGACGTCATACGGGCACTTCGGCGAGGGGTGCATGCACATGCGCATGGACTTCGACCTGCTGAGCCCCGAGGGGATCGCGACCTTCCGTGAGTTCATCGAGCAGGCAACCGAGCTCATCGTGTCGCTCGGGGGATCGGTCTCTGGTGAGCACGGCGACGGGAGGGCGCGCTCGGAGCTGCTGACCAGGATGTACGGCGCCGATGCGGTCGACCTCCTCGACCAGGTCAAGCGGATCTGGGACCCACGCGGCGCCCTGAACCCGGGCATCATCGTCGACCCGCCCTCGTTCACCGCAGACCTGCGCCACGACGGCCCGGCCAAGGACCGCGAGCTCCTCACGCTCTTCAGCTATCCCGAGGATGCAGGCAGCTTTGCACAGGCCCAACGGCGGTGCGTCGGGGTCGGGAAGTGTCGTCAGTCCTCGGGCGGCGTCATGTGCCCGAGCTACCAGGTCACGCGCGAGGAGAAGCACTCCACGCGTGGCCGCGCGCACCTGCTCTGGGAGATGCTGCAGGGCGACCTCGTCACCGACGGCTGGCGGTCCACCGAGGTGAGGGACGCGCTCGACCTGTGCCTGTCGTGCAAGGGCTGCCTGTCGGACTGCCCGGTCAACGTCGACATGGCGACCTACAAGGCGGAGTTCACCCACCACCACTACGCGGGGAGGCCGTGGGCCAGGCCGCGTTCGCACTGGTCGATGGGCTGGCTGCCGGCGCTCGCGCGAGTCGCGTCACGCACGCCGCGAATCGTGAACGCCACCACCGGGTCCCGCGCGGCCGCGATGCTGAAGAAGCTCGGCGGCATCGCCCCGGAGCGCGACCTGCCCCGCTTCGCTCCCCAGACCTTCCGCTCCTGGTTCACCACTCGTGAGGAATCTTCGCGAGGTTTCGGCCCCTCACAGGGCACCAGACCTCACGAAGATTCCTCACGGGGGTCGCGGGGGTCGCGGGGGCGCGGGCGGCAGCGGGTGGTGTTGTGGCCGGACACCTTCACCAACTACCTGTCGCCGGAGGTGGGGAAGGCCGCCGTGCGAGTGCTCGAGGATGCCGGCTTCGAGGTGGTCCTGCCGGCAGGGTCCGTATGCTGCGGGCTCACCTGGGTCTCGACCGGCCAGCTCGAGGTCGCTCGCCGGGTGCTGAGGCGGACCCTGAAGGTGCTCGAACCGGAGCTGGCCGCCGGCACCCCCGTCATCGGGCTCGAGCCGAGCTGCGCGGCAATGCTGCGCCACGATGCTCCCGATCTGTTGGCCGACGATCCCAGGGCGGCGCGGCTTGCCGAGGCGACGCGCACCCTCGGCGAGGCCCTGCAGGAGCTGGCGCCCGACTGGACTCCGCCGCAGGTCGGCAAGGACGCCCTCGTGCAGGTGCACTGCCACCAGCACGCCGTCATGGGGTTCGACGCCGACCGGGAGCTCATGGCGGCCGCCGGGATCGAGGCAACGGTGCCAGATTCCGGATGTTGCGGTCTCGCGGGCAACTTCGGCTTCGAGCAGGGCCACTACGAGGTCTCCAGGGCGGCCGGCGAGCGGGTCATCCTCCCGGCAGTGCGCGCGGCGCGGGCGGACACCGAGATCCTCGCCGACGGGTTCAGTTGCCGCACCCAGATCGAGCAGGGGACCGACAGGCGGGCCAGGCACCTCGCCGAGCTGCTCGCCGATGCGCTCGAGGCCCGCGACCGCGCCGCTACCTGACGCGAGATCGGAAGCTGCCGTCAAGCCGCGCTGGCGAACATGGCCGAGCCGGCGCCATACCCACCTGATCGGCACCCATTGCCAGCGCGGCTCGACCACTGCGCAGGAGGGGAAGCGCGAGCCAGCGACCAGCCGGAGGCTACCTCAGCAGGCGCAGGGCCATCAGCGCGTAGGCGCGAGCAGAGGCCAGGAGCTCGTCGACCCCGACCGACTCGTCGGCCCGATGCGCTTGGTCCTGCACGGAACCCGGCCCCAACACGACCACCGGCATCCCGGTGTCACGGGCCACGTAGCCGCCGTCGCAGGCCGCCGTCCACCCGCCGAGCGGCAGGCCGGGGCCACCGGCAGCGGTCATCGCGGTGTCGACCGACGTCACGAACGGGTCGTCGCCCGCCGTCTCGAAGCCCGGCATGTCCATCGTCATCGCGACCTCGACGCCGAGACCCCGCGCGGGCAGGTCCAGGGCAGCGACCCGCTCCCGGGTCTCCTCCAGCACCTGAACCGGCTTCTCGGAAGGCAACATTCGCCTGTCCACGACGATGGTGCACTCCGCCGGCACGATCGACGCGCCCGTGCCGCCAGCCACCAGGCCCACGCTCCACATCGGCGGTCCGACCAGCGGGTGCGGTGAGGAGGCGAGCTCGTGGTGCCAGCGCTCGAGGTCGCTGACCACTGCGGCCGCTCCGTAGATCGCGTTGGCACCGTCGGCCGGGTTGCCGGAGTGCGCCGCCCTGCCGGTGACACGCACCTCGAGATAGGCCGCCCCGCGCGCCGCCACCACGGTCTGCAGGTCGGTCGGCTCCGCGACGACACATCCGACGTATGCCGCTCTCGCGCCTTCGGCTCCGAGCTCACCGAGCAGTTCCGCGAGGTGGAACTTGATGCCCTTTCCGGTCTCCTCCTCATCGACCACCGCGGCAAGGTCGATCGGACCGGACAGCTCCACCCCTGCTCGCCGCAGGGCGCTCATGGCGACCAGGCACGCGGCGAGGCCACCCTTCATGTCGGTGGCCCCCCGGCCATACAGCCTGCCGTCGCGGACCACGCCGCCCAGCGGTGACACGGTCCAGCCCTCGCCGACCGGCACCACATCGGTGTGGCCGAGCAGCAGGAGTCCGGGCCCGTCCCCGCCGGCCAGGGTGACCGTCGCGTTGTCGCGCTCGGGCTCGACCGGGGAGCGACGGCATACCAGTCCACGGTGTTCGGCGGCAGCCTGGAGTGCGGCGACGGTCGCGGCCTCGCCACCGGGCGGGTTCTCGCCCGGGGCCGCGATGAGGGCGCGCGTGACCTCGACGATCTCGTCGACGTCGATCAGGTCGAGGACCCGCTGCTCCTCCGCACTCACCTGACCGGACGCCGCGGCGCCGAGTGGTCTCGAAGAACTCATGCGAGGCGGTCGACCGCGCGACGCAGGCGGGCGATGCCCTCCCTCGTCCGGTCGGGCGCAGTCGAGGCGAAGCACAGCCGCAGGGCGTCGTGGAAGTGCCCGGCCTCGGAGAACGCCGGGCCGGGGATGAACGCCACACCCTCCGCCAGCGCGACCTCGAACAGCTCCTGGGTGTCCACGCCGTTCTCGAGGGTGACCCAGAGGAAGAAGCCGCCCTCGGGGTCCGTCCAACGGGCGATGTCGCCGAAGTGCTCGGTCAGGGCGTCCTGCATCGCGTGCTTGCGGCGACGGTATTCGGCCCGCTGGGTGACCAGGTGCTCCTCGAGGTGGCCCTCGGACAGGAACGAGGCGACGAGCCGCTGAGCGGGCAGGTTGGTGCACGTGTCCATGGCCTGCTTGGCGTTGATCAGCAGCTGTCGCAGCTGCGGGTCGGCGTCGACCCAACCGACCCGCAGACCCGGCGCGATGATCTTGGAGAAGGTGCGCACCGAGAACACGAGCGGGTCGCCGTCGGCGAGCTCGTGCAGCGTCGGCAGGTGGTCTCCCTCGAACCGCAGGAGGCCGTAGGGGTCGTCGTCGATGACCATCGCTCCCCACTCCCGGGCGGCCTCGAGCAGCGCCCTGCGGCCCTCGAGCGAGAGTGTGGTGCCGGAGGGGTTCTGGAAGGTGGGGATCGTGTAGATCGCCTTGGGAGTGCGCCCGGTCCGGGCGACCAGGTCCCTCATCGTGTCGACCTGCAGGCCGTCGGCGTCGACCGGCACCTCGAGCAGCTGCGCACCGTAGGACAGCGCGGTCGCGCTGCCGTTGGTGTAGGTCGGCGACTCGACGACCACGAGGTCGCCGGGGTCGACGAAGAGCTTGCACGCCAGGTCGAGTCCCTGCATACCGCCGGCCGTGACCAGCATCCGCTCGGGCGTGGTCTCGTCGCTGGTGCCGCGCAGGGCCTGCAGCAGCGCCTCCCGCAGCGGCGGGTCACCCTCGGTCGCGCCGTAGTCGTAGGCGTCGGCGGAGTCGGGACCGAGCACCGACCCGGCGATCTCCGAGAGGATCTTGGCCGGGACGGCTTCGGCGGCGGGGCTGCCCATGGCGAACCGGACGATGTCGTGGGTCTGCTCCTGCAGCAACGACGTGCTCGAGTCGATCACGGACCCGACCAGCTGGCCGGCGCGGGCCGCGAGGGGTAGGGAGCGGGGCGTGCTGGTTTCCGAGGAAGCATTTCCCGGGGCGTTGGTCACTCTCATCACCTTCTGATCGTCAGGTCCTGGGGCAGGTCGGTCAACCGCTCGACGCCGTCCGCGTGCACCAGCACCGGCTCGGAGAGCTCGTAGCCCCAGCCATCCATCCACATGCCGAGGATCACGTGCAGGGCCATGCCCGCCCGCAGCGGCTGGGTCTCGCTGGCGCGCAGGCTGATCGTGTGCTCACCCCAGTCGGGGGGATAGCCGATGCCGATCGAGTAGCCGATGCGCGAGTCCTTGCGCAGCCCGTGCCGGCTGATCACGTCGTTGAACGCCGCGTGCACCTCGCGGCCGGTCACGCCGTCGTGGATCGCGTCCAGGGTGACCTGCATGCCCTCTCCGATCACCTTGGCGGTCTCGGCGAGACGCTGCGGCGGTTCCCCCAGCATGATCGTGCGCGCCAGGGGCGCGTGGTAGCGCTGGTTGACGCCGGCGAGCTCGATGGTGGTCGCTTCGCCGGCGACGAACGGCGCGTCGCTCCAGGTCATGTGCGGGGTCCCGGCAGCGTCGCCGGTCGGCAGCATCGGGACGATCGCGGGGTAGTCGCCGCCGTGCTCCGGCGTGCCGCTGGCCTGGGCCCTCATGATCTCGCCGACGACGTCGCACTGCCGGCGTCCGACGTCGATCGCCTCCAGCGCCACCCGCATCGACTGCGAGGCGATCGAGCCCGCGATGCGCAGGACCTCCTGCTCCACCGGCGACTTGATGACCCGCACCCAGTTGACCAGCTCATTGCAGTCGACCCCCTCGGCCCGAGGCAGACCCCGGTCCAGCGCCAGGTAGTCCCGCGCCGTGAAGAAGGGGGAGTCGCTCTCGAGGCCGATGCGGCACCCCGGGGCGTCCTGCAGGAGGTCGAGCTCCCGGGCGCGCTCGGCGATCCACTCGTAGGGGTGGGCGTCCGAGCGCTGGATGAGCTCTTCGGGGTAGCCGTGGATGCGTTCGCGCGGCAGGTCGCACGTATGGTGCGCCCCACCGGCGTCCATCGCGCGGGCAAAGAGGTGGGGCAGCCCGTCGGCAGGCACGATCAGGCACTGCGGCATGTAGAACGACCACGCGTTGTATCCGGTCAGGTAGAACAGGTTCGACGGGTCGGTGACCACCAGCGCGGTCAGCGACTGGGCGGCCATCGCGGCGCGCACCTTCTCGATCCGGGCGGCGTACTCGGTCGTCTTGGGCGCCGGAGCCGGCTGGGTCGTCGTCACAGGGGCGGACACCTCGGCAGCAGCCACGGGTGACACCTCGCTCTCAGGGGAACGGCACGGCATACCTCCGTGCGGATGATCGGCAGATTGTCGACAATAGGAGACTAAGGGGGAGGAGAGGCTCGCGACAAGGGAACGCTCGGTGCCCGTGCTCGGGGTCAGACGGCGAGCAGCCGCTGGCCCGGGCCAATCACGGGCAGCCCGGCCAGGCGGAGGGCCGACCACATGGTGGCCTGGTTGGCGCTGATGATCGGTTTGCCGAGTTCCTGCTCCAGCGGCGCGATGAGGTCGTAGGTGCCGAGGTTGGTGCACGACACGACGATGGCCTCGGCGGACGGTTCGTCGGCCCGGCGGACCAGGTCGGCGGTGACGTCGTAGGGCACCGACTCGATGCCGGACGTGAGCCCGAGCTCGCTGCCTCCGACCACCGTGCGTCCGGCCTCCGAGAGGAAGTCCGCCAGGCCCTGGGTGATGGCCGTCTGGTAGGGCGTGGCGATGGCGACCCGCTCGACGCCCAGCGCCGTGATCGCATCGAGGAGGGCGCCGCTCGTGGTCACCGCGACTGGCGCCCCGGCCTCGATCATCGCGGCGCACAGGGCCTTTTCGCCGTCCAGACCGCGGATGAAGCTGCCCGATGTGCAGGCGTAGGCGAGCACGGCGGGCCGCGGCGCCAGCAGCTGCTGTGTGGCCGGGAGGAGCTGGTCCGGCTCGCCGACGAGCCGGACCATCTCCAGGGTGACCGCGAGCGGGGCGTAGGGCAGTCGGGTGAGCAGGAGATTGGCCTGCGGCGGCGTCCAGCGCCAGAGCTCGCGGTCGAGGGCGAAGTCGTAGGGACAGACGATGCCGATGCCGACCTGACCGATCATGATGACCTCGAAGCGTGAGAAATCACCTCTGGCGCCTGTGGTTTCGAAGCAGGAGAGCTCGGATTCCCCAGGCGCTGGAAGTGTGTGGGTGGCGACAGACCGCGATTGTTGACAATCCTACTCTGCCATTCCTAGGCTCCGGGTGTGAACACCGTGCACCACCGGCCGGTCGTCGCGGTGCTCTGTGAGCAGCTCGACGAGCCCCCGCCCCACCTCGAGCAGATCGCGCAGCGCGCCGACCTGCGCCTCACCGACCCCGCAGGCTTGGGCGATGCCCTGGACGGAGCCGACGCCCTGCTGCTCTGGGACTTCTTCTCGGAGGCGGTGCGCGACGTCTGGCCGCGAGCCGGCTCGCTGCGGTGGATCCACGTGGCCGCCGCCGGCGTCGACAAGCTGCTCTTCGACGAGCTGGTCGAGTCGGAGGTCGAGGTCACCAACGCCCGGGGAGTCTTCGACCGCCCGATCGCGGAGTTCGTGCTCGCGTCGATGCTGGCGCAGGTCAAGCAGGTCCACGTCAGCCACGACCACCAGCGCGAGCGCATCTGGCAGCACCGTGAGACCGGCACGCTGCAGGGCGCCACCGCACTGGTCGTGGGCACCGGCGCCATCGGCCGTGAGATCGCACGGGTCCTCGGAGCGATGGGTATGCAGGTGCGGGGTGCCGGCCGGCGCGCCCGGTCCGGTGACCCCGACTTCGGAGAGGTCGTCGAGAGCGCTCGCCTCGCGGAGCACGTCGGGTGGGCGGACCACGTGGTCGTCGCCGCGCCGCTGACCGACCAGACCCGCGGGCTGGTCGATCAGCAGGTCCTGGCGGCGATGAAGCCCACAGCCCACCTGGTCAACATCGGCCGTGGACCGATCGTGGAGGAGGCGGCCCTGGTCTCCGCGCTGCGCGAAGGTCGGATCGCCGCCGCCTCCCTCGACGTCTTCGTGCACGAACCCCTGCCCCCGGACAGCCCGTTGTGGGAGGCGCCCGGCCTGGTCATCTCCCCGCACATGTCGGGCGACGTCGTGGGGTGGCGCGACACGCTCGCCCGCCAGTTCGTCGACAACGCCCTACGCTTCCTCGACGGCGAACCGCTCCGCAACGTCGTCGACAAGCGGCTGGGCTTCGTGCCGGCGGAGACACCACCAGCGCTCGAGGCCGAGGAGATCCGATGACTGATCTGTCCATGATGGGTGCCGCTGAGCTGGCCGAGGGCTATCGCTCCGGTGACCTGTCTCCGGTGGAGGCGACGCAGGCGGCGCTCGATGCGATCAGCGAGCACGACGAGGCGGTCAACGCCTACGTGCTCGTGGACAGCGAGGGGGCCCTGTCCGCGGCAGCGGAGTCCGAGAAGCGCTGGCGTGGCAACTCGCCCCTGGGGCCGGCGGACGGCATACCGACGGCCATCAAGGACATTCTGATCACCGAGGGCTGGCCGACGCTGCGCGGCTCGAACCTCATCGCGGCGGAGGGCGATTGGAGCGAGGACGCGCCGTCCGTCGCACGGCTGCGCGAGGCCGGGTGCGTCCTGCTCGGCAAGACGACGACGCCGGAGTTCGCGTGGAAGGGCGTGACCGACTCGATCCGGCAGGGCGTCACCACCAACCCGTGGGGCGCCGACCTCACCTCCGGCGGATCCAGCGGCGGCTCCGCCACGGCCGTGGGACTCGGCATGGGCACCTGGTCGGTGGGCACCGACGGAGGCGGATCGGTCCGCATCCCAGCCTCATTCACGGGAACGACCGCACTGAAGCCGACCTACGGGCTGATTCCGCACTACCCCGCGAGCCCCTTCGGCACCCTCTCCCACGCCGGCCCGATGACCCGGTCGGTGCGCGACGCCGCCGCGATGCTGGACCTGCTGACCGGCTTCGACGCCCGCGACTGGTCGGCCATGCCCACCCCGACCAGCTCCTTCCTCGAGGGGTTGGACGACGGAGTCGAAGGGCTGCGCATCGCGTTCTCTCCCAACCTCGGATTCGTCCGCAACGACCCCGAGGTGGAGCAGGCGGTCCGCGCCGCCGTCCAGGTCCTGGTCGACGCGGGAGCGGTGGTCGAGGAGATCGATCCCGGCTTCGCCGACCCCGTGGAGGCGTTCCACGTGCTCTGGTTCGCCGGCGCCGCAAAGGTGCTCGAGTCCTACCCGGAGGGCAGCCTCGACCGGATCGACCCGGGTCTGCGGCGATGTGTCGAGCAGGGCAGGGAGCTGTCGGCCTCGGACTTCCTGGACGCCACCGCGGTGCGGATGGACCTCGGCCTGAAGATGGCGCTGCTGCACGAGCGGTATGACGTGCTGGTCACCCCGACCATGCCGATCGCAGCGTTCCCGGGCGGGCAGCCGTCACCGGACGGTTGGGACTCCGACCTGTGGACCAGCTGGACGCCATACACCTATCCCTTCAACATGACCCAGCAGCCGGCGCTCAGCGTGCCCTGTGGCTTCACCTCCGACGAGCGACCGGTGGGCCTGCAGGTGGTCGGTCGCCGACACGCCGACGCCCTGGTACTGCGCGCCGGCCGGGCCTACGAGCAGCGCACCGACTGGGCCTCCCGCGTCCCCACCCTGATCCGCAACGCCGAGAACGGAAGGTCCTGACCATGACCCGTTATGTGTCCGTCACGCTCGAGAAGAGGGGCGTCCAGTGCCTCGCCAAGCTCCTCGACGACGAGGCGCCGCGCACCGCGGCCGCCGTGTGGGAGTCGCTTCCGCTGTCCGGGCAGGTCTACCACGGCAAATACGCGCGCAACGAGATCTATGCGTTGCTGCCGGCGTTCGCCGACCATGACCCGGGCGCGGAGAACACCACCATCACGCCGATCCCGGGCGACCTCGCCTGGTTCTCCTTCAGCGACGACCAGCTCGGCAACCCGGGTTACGGGTATGCCGAGGGGCAGGGCGCGGCCGACCAGAGCCGGATCGTCGACCTCGCCCTCTTCTACGGCCGCAACAACCTGCTCATCAACGGTGACCAGGGCTGGGTGCCCGGCAACGTGTGGGGGACGATCGTCAGCGGCCTGGAGGAGCTCGCCGCCGCGTGCCAGGACATCTGGATGGGCGGGGCGACGGGTGAGACCCTGACCTTCGCGCGGGCCGAGGCGCCCGCGGAGTAGCCCACGCCTTCCGTAGGCTGGGTCGTATGACGGCCAGGCCCACCTTTGACGACGTCCGCGCAGCCGCCCGGCACATCGCCGGACACGCCCACCGCACGCCGGTTTTCACGTCCAGCCGGATCGACGAGGCCCTCGGTCTCCGGCTGTACCTGAAGTGCGAGAACTTCCAGCGGGTCGGCGCCTTCAAGTTCCGCGGCGCGTTCAACGCGCTGTCACGTCTCGGGCCCGAGCAGCGCCGCGCGGGCGTCATCGCCTACTCCTCGGGCAACCACGCGCAAGCCGTCGCCCTGGCTGCACGGCTGCTCGAGGTCCCGGCCACGATCGTCATGCCCCTGGATGCGCCCGCCAGCAAGGTGGCGGCGACGCAGGGGTATGGCGGCAAGGTCGTCAGCTATGACCGTTACCGCGAGGACCGCGAGGCCATCGCGCAAGGGCTGGCGGACTCGGAGGGGCTCACCCTCATCCCGCCCTATGACCACCCGGACATCATCGCGGGCCAGGGCACCGCGGCTCTCGAGCTGCTCGAGGAGGTCGACGGGCTCGACGCCCTCTTCGTGCCCCTCGGTGGTGGCGGGCTCCTGTCCGGGTCCGCCCTGGCCGCGGCGGAGCTCGCGCCCGACGCGAGGGTCTACGGGGTCGAGCCGGAAGCGGGCGACGACGGCCGGCGTTCGTTCCGCAGCGGCGAGATCGTGCACATCGAGACGCCGCGCACCATCGCCGACGGCGCCCAGACCCTGCACCTGGGCGAGCTCACCTTCCCGCTGATCCGGGAACTGGTCGATGACATCGTGACCGCCACCGATGCGCAGCTGGTCGACTGCATGCGCCTGTGCGCCTCGACCCTCAAGATGCTGGTCGAGCCCACCGGTTGCCTCGGCCTGGCCGCGGTCCGGGAGCGTGCGGCGCAGTTGCAGGGCCAGCGAGTGGGGGTCGTCATCAGCGGCGGCAACGTCGATCTCGCACAGTTCTGCGCCTTGGTGGGGTCGGCACAGGAGGAATCTTCGTGAGGTTGCGTGCCCCGTGAGGGGCCTTGGCCTCAAGGAGTGACTGCAACACCTGGCGTTGAGAGGTGTGCAGATGAGTGCTCGTCGGGGTAGTCCGCGGTTGCCGGTTGAGGTGGAGTATCGGTTCTGGGCTCAGGTCCGCGATTGCCTGACGGTTGAGCAGGCCGCGGTGGTGGTGGGCGTGTCGGCGACCAAGGGGCGGGCCTGGTTTCGAGATCGTGGCGGGGTGATGCCATCGGCGGATGCGGGACGACGCAAGCGATGTTT